>JBGTLX010000610.1:0-5192 GCA_041743855.1 Rhizobiaceae bacterium
CCTTACTATAGGCATAGATTTGCCTATATAGCTGGATCGACCAGCAGGTAAGGAAGACGAAATGACGGTAAAGTCCGCCAACCCCCCCATCGACCCCAAGCCGATTTTGGCGCTCATCGCCAGCATCGAGTCCGATCTGCAGCGGCTCAAGGACATGCTGCAGCCGTCGGTGGAAAAATTTGATCCCGCCAATCCGCTGAACAAGACCTGTGACGGCAAGCTGACCGCCGACGGCGTCGAATGCTGCTACCGCATGTTCGACGAGGGCAAGTCGCGCTATTCGGTCGCCCGTTCCCTGAAGATCTCGTTTGCCGCCGCCACCCACCGCTTCAACGCCTGGCGCAAGGCCGGCGGCGAAAAGCGGCAGAGAGCGCTGTTGGGCTGACTCTCTTCTTTCTCCCCTTGTGGGGCCCGAAGGGCGGGCGAGGCCCGTGACTCGCCCAGGGCGGTGGCCGAGCGAAGCGAGGTCGAATGAGGTGTGTTCCAGCTTGACGGATACCTTCATCCGACTTCTCACGGGGAGAAGGAAGAATTTAATCCAGCGTCCTCCTGAATCTCAACAACGCCGTCGCGGAAAAGACCGCGACGAAGATCGCCAGCGCGCCGATTTCGCCGGCGATGGCCGGAAACTCCGCGCCTTTCAGCATCACCGCGCGGATGATTCTCAAGAAATGCGTCAGCGGCAGGATTTCCCCAAAAGCCTGCGCCCAGCCCGGCATGCCGCGATAGGGGAACATGAAGCCCGACAGCAGGATCGAGGGCAGGAAGAAGAAGAACGTCAGTTACATCGCCTGCATCTGCGTGCGCGCCGCCGTCGAGATCGTGTAGCCGAGCAGCACCAGCGACAGCACGAAGACGAGGATGGCGCCGGTCAAAAGCGTCATCGAGCCGACGAAGGGCACCAAGAACAACAGCTTTGCCGCGACCAGCACGACCACGACTTGCACGCCGCCGACCACCAGATAGGGCAGGATTTTGCCCAGCATGATCTCGACGGGGCTGGCCGGCATGGCCAGCAAATTTTCCATCGTGCCGCGCTCGGTCTCGCGCGTCAGCGCCATCGACGTCATCATCACCAGCGTCATCTGCAGGATGACGCCGAGGAGGCCCGGCACGATGTTGTATTGCGAAATGCCCTCGGGATTGTAGCGCCGGTGCACCACGACATCGAGTTCGGCGCGGTCGGCGTCCGCCGCGGCCAGGCTCATGCCCTGCTCGCGCCGCAGCGCCCTTTGCGCGACGGTCCCCAGCGTCGAGATCGCGCCGGAGGCGACCGACGGATCGGTGGCGTCCGCCTCGATCAGGATTTGCGGCCGCTCCCGGCGCTCGACGCGGCGCGCAAAATCGGCTGGAATGGTGACCACGAACGACACCGTGCCGGCGGCCATCAGCGCTTCCGCCTCGGCCGCCGTGCTGACAACATGGTCGAAGCGGTAATAGCCGGTCATCTGCAGCGCCGAGACCATGGCGCGCGTATAGTGGTCGTTGCTGGTCGTAACCAGAGCGGCCGGCAGGCTCTTTGGATCGTTGTTGATGGCGAAGCCGAACAGCACGAGTTGCATCAGCGGCACGCCGAGCATCATGGCGAAGGTGATGCGGTCGCGCCGCATCTGGATGAATTCTTTCATCAACAGCGCGCCGAGCCGGGCGAAGGAAAACACCGCGTTCATCCCATATTGTCCTTCGAACCGGCCATGAACTGTATGAACACGTCCTCCAGGCTGGTCTCGCCGCGCTCGACGGTCACGCCGGGCAGTTTTTTCACATCCTTCAGCGCCGCCTCGAGGCGTTTTCTGTCCGAGCCCACCACATGCAGCGTCGTCCCGAACGGCGCGACCTGCTCGACGCCGTCTTTGCCTTCGAGGCTTGCCGCCACCTCGTTCAGGCCGGGGCCGCCGACGATGAAAGTCGTCAGCCCGGCATTCTCGATCACCTCCTCAACCGTACCGGATGCCAGCATCCTGCCGTAGGAAATGTAGCTGATCCGGTGGCAGCGCTCGGCCTCGTCCATGTAGTGGGTGGAGACCAGCACGGTCAGCCCGCCGCGCGCCAGCCGGTGGATCTCGTCCCAGAATTCGCGCCGCGCCTTGGGGTCGACGCCGGCCGTCGGCTCGTCGAGCAACAGCAGTTTCGGTCGATGCATGATGCAGGCGGCCAAGGCGAGCCGCTGCTTCCAGCCGCCCGACAACGTCCCGGCCAGCTGATTTTTTCGCGTCGTCAAGCCGAGTTCTTCCAGAGTTCGCTCGACATGCTCCTCCACCGGCTTCAACTGGTAGAGCCGCGCCACGAATTGCAGGTTCTCCGCGATCGTCAGATCTTCGTAGAACGAGAATTTCTGCGTCATGTAGCCGACTTCGCGCTTGATCCTGAGGCTCTCGGTCAGAAGATCGTAGCCGAGCACTTGGCCTTTGCCCGCGTCGGGCGTCAGCAGCCCGCACATCAGGCGGATCGTCGTCGTCTTGCCCGAGCCGTTCGGCCCGAGAAAGCCGACGATCTCGCCTTCCGCCACCGTCATCGTCACATGATCGACGACGGTCTTTGCGCCGAAGCGCTTGACGAGACCGCTGACCTCGATGGCGTTCACCGCTTCGGCCTTTGGCGGAAGAGCGAATAGGATTTGGCAAATAGCGAATAGGAGAAAAATACTTTTGACATGGATAGGTCCGATCCGATGCTTCGTACTCGCTACTCGCTACTCGCTACTCGCTACTCGCTAGCGCCACATCGACGATCTGCCCTGGCTGCAATGCGGCGGCTTCGCCTTCGGGCCGCGCCTCGACGAGATAGACCAGCTTCTGGCGCGTTTCGAGTGAGTAGATCACCGGCGGGGTGAATTCCGGGTCCGGCGAAATGTAGCTGATGCGGGCCGTCAATCTCGCCCCGCAGCCGTCGCAATGCACCGACAGCATCCGCCCTACTTCGAGCGAAGAGAACGCGGATTCTGGCACGAACAGCGTCAGCTTCACCGCGCCGTCGGGCAGCATCGAGATCACGGGCGCTGCCGGCCCGGCGACATCGCCGGCATTGCGGATGACATCGTCGATGCGGCCGGGCGAGGGCGCGTTTATGACGCGTTTGGAAAGCCGCCAGCGCGCCTGTTCGAGCGCCGCTCCGGCCTGTTCGACCTTGCTTTCCGCCGCCTTGATCTCCTCCTGCCGCGCCGGCAGCCTCGCCACCGCCAGATTGGCCTCCGCCTGCCCGATCATGGCCTGCGCCACCTCGACGGCGGTGGTCGCCTCGTCGAGTTGCGCCTGCGTGGAGATACCGCGCTTGGACAGGTCCTGCACGCGGGCAAGCACGCGCCTGGCCTCGTCGGCCTGGGCGTCGGTCGAACGCACTGTTGCTTCCAGCACCGCGATTTCCTCGGGCCGCTTGCCGACCCGCAGATCGGCAAGCTCAGCCTGCGCCTGACCGAGCGCGGCTTGCGCCTGCGCCACCGCTATCATGGCGTCCGCATCTTCCAGGTCGACCAACGTCGCGCCGGGCTCGACCCGGTCGCCGCGCCGGACCCCGATCGACCGCACTGTCGCCACCTCGATCGGGGCCAGCAGCACATATTCGCCCTCGACATAACCGACGGCCAGCGGCGCGGCCGTCCCGCAGCCCGAAAACAGCGAGGCGATCAGCGGTATGGCGCACACGAAGCTCATGGCTTGCCGCCGTTCCGCTCGCCGAGCATGGCGTCGAGATTGCGTTTCACGACCGCGGCGATAGAGGCCGCCTGCAGCCCGCTTATGCCATCCCAGCCCATCCGCCGCATCACCGCCTCGCGGGCGATTCGGAAATAGACGATCTGTCCGATCAGCGTGAACACGGTGAGTTTCGTCGCTTCGCTGTCTGCATCCTCGCCTGTCGCTTGGCTCCATATCTGGCAAAGCTGGCGGTGCGTCGGCTCGAACACTCCGGCATAGATGCGGTCCAGCGCCGCACTCGGCTGCGCCAGTTCGCGCATGACGAATTGCGCGATGTCGCCGGCCTCCGGGCTTGCCACGAAGAAGCCGATCATCCGCTCGACCGCCAGCGCCAGCCGCGCATGCGCCGCCTCCGCCCCCGACGCCGCGCTGTCCTGTTGCAAAACCGGTTGCGCGATGCCTTGGATCGTCTCGACGATGAAATCGGCGCAGGCCGCGTGCAGCCCGTCCTTGCCGCCGAAATGATAGGCGATCGAGCCGATATTGGCCTTGGCCAGGGCGGCGATGTCGCGCGTCGATGTCGCCGAAAATCCCTGCCGGCCGAACAGTTTCAGCCCGGCATGGACCAGCGCCGCCCGGGTCTGATCGGCGGGCGAGGGGGCTATGCGGGTGAAGGCGGAACTGTCGGGTGATTTAACCATGACAATATTTAATCAATCGAATGATTGAAGTCAATGGCCTTGTATTCATGGTCCCCACGGGGTTAATTGCCGGCCATGGCCAAGGAAAGCGAACGCAAGTTTTTGGTCGAGGACGGCGCTTGGCGGGAGGCCGTCGAGGCGCGGATCCGCATTCGCCAGTTCTATCTCGCCTCAATGCCCGGCCGGTCCGTGCGGATCCGTGTCAGCGACGACGCGTCGGCCATGCTTACGCTGAAGTTCGGGGAGAGGGCGCAAAGCCGGGACGAGTTCGAATACCCGGTCCCGCTCGGCGACGCGCTGGCGATGCTCCCCTTTGCCGTTGGCCGGGTAATCGAGAAGACCCGTCACCACGTTCGCCATGCCGGCTATCTCTACGAGGTCGATGTCTTTGGCGGCGCTCTCGACGGGCTTGTGATCGCGGAGCTGGAAACATCCGAATGGGTTTCCCCGGGCAGTTTGCCGGCATGGCTGGGGCGGGAGATTACGGAAGACTCGCGGTTCTTCAATGCGGCGCTGGCGCATGGCGTCCCTGCGGAGGGCGCCCCTTGAGCTACGGCATTGACCCGGGTGTTGCGCTGACGCTGGAAGTCCGGCGCATCGCGACCGAGGAGATCGACGCTGCGATCGCTCTTCTCGAGGCCGCGCGCCGCGACCCTGGCGCGGCCGTGCACAAGTGCCGCAAGCGGCTGAAGCGCCTGCGCGGACTTTTGCGTCTCGTCAGGCGAGGCGACCGCGAGTTCTTCCGCGCCGAGAACGGGCGCTACCGCGACGTATCGGCCAGCCTGGCGGGTCCTCGGGAGGCGATGGCCCTGATCGAGACCGTCGACCGCCTGGCCAAGCGGTTTCCGCGGGAGAGCGC
>JBGTLX010000611.1:0-2634 GCA_041743855.1 Rhizobiaceae bacterium
CTGCCGGCCATCATCGACGTCGACCTTGCCGACGATGCATCCGTGGCGCGGATCGCTGGCAGCATCGAACGGCAAGTCCCAGGCGCGCGGTTCGTAGCGCATAAAGACAGCCTTGGCCCGGTACTCGGTGCCGTTCGCGCGCTTGGATGGCTCGCATTGACCCTGGTGGTGCTGATTGCGCTTGCCACCGCCGCCGCTGTCGTTCTCGCCGCTCGCGGGACGCTCGACACCCATCGCTCGACGATCGAGGTGATGCACGGCATCGGCGCGACCGATGTCCAGGTCACGCATTTGTTTCAGCGCAAGATCGCGATCGACGCGCTTGCGGGCAGCATGCTCGGCGCGGTGGCGGCCGGCACAGTCCTGCTCGGTGTCGCCGCCGGCGCGGCTTTTGCCGGACAGCTGACCGGCGGAGCAGTGCTGAACTGGAGCGATTTGTTGGTGCTGGCGCTGCTGCCATTCGCGCTCGCCGCGCTTGCGACAATAGTTGCGCGAATGGCCGTGCTCGCGTCATTGCGGCGGGCCTTATGATCAGCCGCGGCGCTGCCTTGCTCGTCCTCCTATACGCGCTCGGGTTCATGCTGTTCGCCTTCACGCTCGGACGTCCCGCGCCGGCTGACGCCGCCCCGACCGACGCCGCGATCGTCCTCACTGGCGGCAGCGGCCGGATCGAGCATGGTATGGCGGTGCTCAGGGCCGGCAAGGCCAAGCGCCTGCTGGTCGCGGGCGCCGATCCCTCGGTAACCAAGGCCGATATCGCGCGGCGGCTCGGCGGCAGCCAGCGCCTGCTCAAATGCTGCGTCGATCTGGGCAGCGAATCGGTCGACACGCGATCCAATGCCGAGGAGGGCGGCCGCTGGCTCGCCCAGCACGGCTTCAAGTCAGTCAGGCTGATCACCAGCGACTGGCACATGCACCGTGCCCGCTACGAATTCGAACGGGGGCTTGGCGGCCGCTATGCGCTGTCCACCGACGCCGTTCGCACGGCCCCGGGTTTCGTCACGTTGTTCGGCGAATATAATAAGTATATTCTGCGCCGGCTCGCCGTTTGGGTCGACCTTTGATCGTCCTGCGATCGCTGCTCTACACCCTGATATTCTATCCAGGGACGCTGGGCTTCGTCATCGCCGGGCTGCTTGCCTCGCTTATCGGGCAGCGGCAGACAGAAGCGGTTGTGCTTGGCTGGGCGCGTTGGAACCACTGGCTCGCAACGCACTTGCTCCGAATCCACACCCGCATCGAAGGCAGCGTGCCGCCCGGCCCTCATTTGCTCGCGGTCAAACACCAATCGATGTTCGAAACGCTGGAAATGGTTCGTATCGGGCGCTGCCCGGCGGTGGTGATGAAGCGCCAATTGGGCGCGATCCCGATGTTCGGCCGGCTGACCCGGCTGTACGGCAACATCGAGGTCGATCGCGAGGGTGGCGCCAAGGCGCTCCGCAGCATGGTCGCGGCGGGTGCCAAGGCCGCCGCGAGGGGGCGCTCGGCGGTGATCTTCCCCGAAGGCACACGAGTTCCGGTGGGCGCAATGCCGCCGCTTCAGCCGGGGTTTGCCGGCCTGTATCGCGCGCTACGGCTGCCGGTGGTGCCGATCGCGATGGATAGCGGGCGGCTATGGGGCCACGGCCTGATCAAGCGCCCGGGCATCATTACGTTTCGCATCGGCGAGACCATCCCGCCGGGACTGAAGCGCGACGAGATCGAAGCCCGCGTTCACGCGGCGATCAACGGGCTCGAATCAGGAGCGCAGGCGAGCGCCTAGCTTTTCGGCGGCGGCGACAATGCGCTTGGAAACCGCGCCGATCTCCTCGTCGGTCATGCTTTTGTCGACCGGCTGCAGAGTGACTTCGATCGCCAGCGACAGGCCGCCGGGGGTTTCGAACCGGTCGAACAGCCGGACGCTACTGATGACGGCCTTGTCGCTACCACGGATGGCGCGCAGCAGCGTGTCGGCGGTGACCTCGGCGGGAATGAGGAAGGCGAAGTCGCGAGTCAGCGGCTGCAACGCCGGCGGCGTGAACGCGGCGCGCGAGCGGCCCGAAGACCGCGGCGCGGGGATCGCGTCGAGATAGATTTCGGCGGCGACCGCTCCGGCCGGTGCATCGAGGCTTTTCTGGAGCGCCGGATGAAGTTCGCCGAATGCCGCGACGATGGTCTTGGGGCCGCGGCCCAGCGTCGCCGAGCGGCCCGGGTGCCAGGTCGGGCCAGCGTCGGGAAATATCTGAAGGTTGGCGATTGGCACGCCCGCCGCCTCGAGCAAAGCGAGTGCTTCGGCCTTGGCGTCAAAGGCATCGAAATTGCGCGCCTTTCCCGATTGCCATGCGCGCGGCTGACTCTCGCCGGCAAGGAGTAACGTCAAGGTCGGCCGCTCGCCCTCGTCGAGATAGCGCCGGCCGAGCTCGAACAGGCGGATGGACGACTGGCCGCGATCGAGGTTGCGCCGCGCCGCCGCGATCAGGCCCGGCAGCAGCGAGGGACGCATCACCTTCATGTCCTCGCTGATCGGATTGGCCAGGCTCCAGCAAGCACCGCCGAAAGCTTTCGCTTCGGCTTCGGCGATGAAGCTCCACGTGATCGCTTCGTCGAGGCCACGGCCCGCGGCCGCGCGGCGGATGCGTCGTTCGACCAATTGGC
>JBGTLX010000612.1:0-4708 GCA_041743855.1 Rhizobiaceae bacterium
GCGCTCGGCGTCGAGGCCGAAAGCCCGCCCGCCATCATCCGGGCGACGGCCTAGCTGGTGCGAGCCTCGGCGGCATTCATCCGCCAGACGGTGAAGTTGAGCGCCGCAGCGATCGTCACCCAGACCAGATAGGGCGCAAACAGCAGCGCGGCGGTGGACGACACAACAACTGCGGCAACGATGAAGGAAGCGATGCTCAGCCAGAGCAGCACGATCTCGCAAAACGCCAGATCCATCCGGCGCAGTCCGAAAAAGATGCCGGACCAGACTGCGTTAAGCACCAGTTGCAAGCCCCAGAACCACATGGCGGCGCTCGACGGATCGGCCTGCCAGACCAGCCAGCCGGCAACCGCGATCATCACGTAGAGCACCGACCAGACCGGGCCGAAGAGCCAGTTCGGCGGCGTCCAGCGCGGCTTGCGCAGGCCGCGATACCAGTCGCCGGGCCGAAAAAAGACGCCGCTCGACGCCGTGGCGGTCACTAGGACAAGAAAAACGGCAAAGGACCAATCGAGGTTCATGCTTCTGCCTTTCCGGCCGCGTGCGAGATTGCAAGGACTGTCCGCCGGTGCCTAAGCCCTTCAATCCGCGAGACGGCAATTTGTTTCGCGGTCTTCCCGTCCCGATAGAGCATCGGACGGTTAATGGGATCATCCCAAAGGGTGCGCTGTGATTCACCTCAAGGCGCGAGTCGGAGTCGAAGACTGGCGCGTAAGCGACCAAAATGGCAGGCTTCGAGACCCGACGCGGATTGTACTTTTGGGTACATGAACTCAGGCAAGCGCAGAAGACGGCCGTTTGCAGGCCGCCATCAGGTGACTCAACCAGCGTCGACGATGCCGAACCGGTTCATCTTGAGGTACAGAGCCTGCCGGCTGAGCCCCAGCACGCGAGCGGCCGAAGCGCGGTTGTTGGCGGTCAGCTTCAGCGCGGCCTCGATGCACATGCGCTCGATCACGTCGGTGGTGTCGCGGACCAGATCCTTCATCGGTACGCGGCCGATCATCTCGACCAGATTTTCGGCGGTGCGCGTCAGGTCGCTGTTGCCGCGCCCGTGCCGCGCCCCTTCCGCCGCTGCGGCCGCGCGCATGACAAAACCGTAGCCGGGAGGATTGCCGTCCGCCATCGCCACCGCCGACAGGTCGATTTCGGTCGATCGCCCGTTGGCGCCTTTCACCGTCCCGGAAAAATTAGGGACGCGGCCATGCCGGCGGACATTCGCCAGCAGCACGTCCTGCTCGATATCGCTCCACTGGAAGAAATCGCCGAGCGGCCTGCCCAGCGCCTGCGCGGCAAGCGGAATGTCGGCGAGCGCCAGAAACGATTCATTGGCCCAGACGATCTTGCCGTCGGTGTCGGTGAGAACCACGCCTTCGGCCGCGCCGCGCACGAGCGTTTCGATGCCCTTTTCGGATGCGGCTTCTGTCGTACCGGCGGCTTCGGGGACCGAGAAGCGAACCATGATCAGCTTGAGGTCGCCCGCCCGAAACAGTTCGGCCACCAGCCCAAGGCGTCCTTGGCCAGACCCGTCGATATGGATGGCGTCCGTCTTGCCCGATGCGAGAACGCCTGCAAGCATCGCCTGCACGTCGATCTGCCGGGGCTTGTCGAAGAACCCGGCAAATTTCTTGCCGCTCAGCCCCGAACCGGCGGATCCGAGGATTGCCGCCGCCCGGGGATTGGCTTCGCGAATCTTGCCGCTGGCTGCATCGACGATGACGATCGCATCGGCCGCCGTCTCGAAGAGAAGGCGGTAATGCGCTTCGGCCTGTTTCTGGTTCTTGGCGTTCTGCTCCAGCGAATGCCGGTTCGCCATCAGCCTCGACTGGAGTTCCGCCACCAGGCGCAGGTCGCGCCCCATCAGCATGATGCGGCCGTCGCCCCCAATACTCAGCGCGGAATACTGGACCGGCAGATCGCGCCCGTCTTCCAGCGGATGATTGACGTCGAAGCGCTGGGCAAGCGCGCCGCCGCGCGCCGAGCGCAGCGCCTTTCGCAAGGTCGGACGGCTGGAGCCGCGCACCACATCCTCAATCGGCATGCCGCGCCATGCGGGGATCCCGGTTCCCGACAGCGCATCCAGATTGTGCGACAAATCCTTGATGATATCGTCGCCGTCGACCACGAGCGTCAGGTCGGCCGCAGCCGAAACCAGCGCGGCTATCGTGCGGGCGTCGGCTTGCGCCAGATGCAGTTCGGGGTTCTTGAAATCAGTGAGCATGGGAGTAGGGTCCAAAGCAGAGGAGCCGAGACCACGGACTGGCGTCGGCTGGAGGAGATCGAATCATGCGGCCGCGTGTGAAACACGCTCATCGTCGGCAGCCGGGTTGCCCGGTTTTGACCCTTTCTGTCGGTTTTGTCCAGTGGTGCGTTGCCGCATCTGTAACAATGGCGTTACACTGACGGTGTCGCCTCAACGCGTCATCCGCTTAGGTGGCCATCAGGGAGAAGCTGTTGCCGGCCTTGATCGAGGAACGCTCGCGCACGGAACCGTTCCGTTTCGTGCTTCGCCGCAAGACCAGAGCCGAACATGAAGCGCTGGACAGCCATCCAGCCTTCGCCGATCTGATGAACGGCACGCTGGACATCGCCGGCTATCGGCGGCTCATGCTTCTCTTCCATGGCTTTTACGCCAGCCATGACCGGATCTTGCAGGACGCATGCGATGCCTATGCGCTGCATCGGTCGGGCTTCGCTTACGCGTCGCGCATGGCGTTTCTGGACGACGATCTGGCCTCGCTCGGCGTCGATTGTTGCTCAATGCCGATGGCCAGGCCCTCCGCAGATCTGTTCCCGGTCGGCTCGGCCGCATCGCTTGGCGGAATGCTTTATGTTTTCGAGGGCTCGATGCTTGGCGGCGCTATGCTCTGCCGCGCCACCGAAGCGGTGCTGGGTGGCGCCTCCGGCAATGCCTATTGGCGATGGTGCCGCGACGCGGGCCCCGCACGCTGGGCGATGACGTGCTCGCTGCTGGAAAATCTTGCGGGCCTCGAAACGGCGCGGGCGGACATGGTCGCCGGGGCGCAGGCCGGCTTCAGGAGCTTCGCCGACTGGCTCGCCGCCTGGCATGACCATCCGCGCGAGGCCGGAGCGTCCGCCGGGAGCGTCGCAAGGTGCTGAAGCGCACCGTCGATCTGACATCGTGCGACACCGAGCCGATCCATAGGATCGGAGCGATCCAGCCCATCGGGGTTCTGATTGCCGCCGATCAAGCGACGATGACGATCGAATTCGCGAGCGGCAATGCCGAAGACATGCTCGGCCGCCCATGCGCCAGCCTGCTCGGCAAGCCGCTTGCGTTGCTTCTGGGTGACGACAATTGCCGCGAGCTTGCCGCGCGCAATCTGCAGCCCACCATGCCCGACCTGCTGCGGCCGTGGTTCATCCGCATCCCGCAGCCGGACGGGACGGAAATCGATCTCGAATGCTACCCGCATGCTCATGACGGGCGGATCATCCTGGAATTCGTGCCGCTCCAGCCCGGACCGGCCGTCATGTGGGAAGGGGATCTGGTTCGCCAGCGCATCATCTCGGAGCTGATCAGGCCGGAAACCCTGACCGAACTGGCGCAGGTCGGCGCGCAGATCATTCGCGACGTAACGGGCTTCGATCGCGTCATGATCTATCGCTTCGCCGAGGACAGGCATGGCGAAGTCATCGCCGAAAGCACAGTCCGCGACGACAGCTTTCTCGGTCTCCATTATCCGGCCTCCGATATTCCCGATCCGGCGCGGCGGCATTTCGTGCTCAACGTCATCCGCATCATTCCCGACATCAACGCAGCGCCCGTGCCGATCATGACGCGATCAGGAGTGGCCGCCGACGCGACATCGGCCAGTCCGCTCGACCTGACCTTTTCCAAACTGCGCGCCGTCGCGCCCGTGCACATCGAATATCTGAACAATATGGGCGTCGGCGCCAGCATGTCGATTTCGCTCATCGCCAATCATGAATTGTGGGGCCTCGTCGCCTGCCACCATTATAGCCCGCTGCGTCTATCTTGGAGCAGGCTCCGGTTCTGCGAACTCGTTGGCGGCACGATCTCGGCGCTGCTCCAGAGCCTCGAAAACACGATCCAGCTCCGCCACAGCATCCGCGCCGAAAAGACCGCTTTCGGCATCGAACGGGATGCGCGGCTGGGCAAGCCGCTGCGCGACGTCGTCCGCGATCATGCTGAAATCCTGATGGATCAATGCAGTGCGCAGGGTATTGCGCTGAAGCTGGAAGGCCAGATCTTCCAGATGGGCAAGACGCCGCCAGCCGCGCAAGATTATGCGTCGCTCAAGGACGTTCTGGTCGAGGGCATCGCCACGTCTGACAGCCTTTCGGACGACAGCGGCGCCAATGAGAGCGGCGGGATCGCCGGAGCAGCGATGATGGAGCTGTCGGACGATGGACGAGACTGGCTGATCCTGTTTCGCGAGGCGTTCGAGCAAACCATCCGCTGGGCAGGCAAGCCGGACAAGGTCGGCACGCGTCTCGACGACGGTTCGATTCGCCTGTCCCCGCGCGGATCGTTCGCGCTGTGGCGCGAGGAGCGGCGCGGCCGCAGCAAGCCGTTCACCGAAATCGACACCGAGATCCTGCGCATCACCCGCCGGGCCCTGTTCGCCATGAACAGTCTCGATCGGGAGCGCGCCGCCGTCGCCGCGCAGATCGGCGCCGAGGCGGAGGAAGCGCGCCTTCGCCTGGTCCTGCTCGACGCGGC
>JBGTLX010000613.1:0-2557 GCA_041743855.1 Rhizobiaceae bacterium
GGTCGCGCCCGGAACCGATTGCGCGATAGCCACGCAGCGGCTCGGCACGGGCTCGTCCTGCGCGAAGGCGGCGGCGGGAAACAGCAGGCCGACAAACAGGAAAGCGGCGAGGCGGGACATTGGCGGTCTCCCGTGATCGAAACGTCACGATAACGCCCGCCGCCGCGATGACCAGCAGAGCGGCCGGCCGGCCGGTCAACTTTTCGCGAGCATGCCTGTTGCCGCCCGTCTGGACCTTGCGGCGCGACTTGATCTATAAGCCTGCCGATCATCAAAGCCGAATAAATACAGGGTTCTCATGGCCGGCCATTCGCAATTCAAGAACATCATGCACCGCAAGGGCCGCCAGGACGCCGTGCGGTCGAAAATGTTTTCCAAGCTGGGGCGCGAAATCACCGTCGCCGCCAAGATGGGCACGCCGGATCCGGACATGAATCCGCGTCTCCGGCTGGCGGTCCAGAACGCCAAGGCCGTGTCGATGCCCAAGGACAACATCGCGCGCGCCATCAGCAAGGCTTCGATGGGCGACGCGGAAAACTATGAAGAAGTGCGCTACGAAGGTTATGGCCCCGGCGGCGTCGCGCTCATCGTCGAGGCGCTGACCGACAACCGCAACCGCTCGGCCTCCAATGTGCGGGCCGCCTTCACCAAGGCCGGCGGCGCGATGGGCGAGACCGGCTCGGTGTCGTTCATGTGGGACCGGGTCGGCGAGATCGTCTATCCGGCCAGGGCCGGCGGCGCCGAAAAGATCATGGACGCGGCGATCGAGGCCGGCGCCGACGACGTCCAGTCCGACGAGGATGGCCACACCATCATCTGCGCCTTCGAGGCGATCGGCGAAGTGTCGAAGGCGCTGGAAGCAGCCCTCGGCGAGGCCGAATCGGTGAAAATGATCTGGCGGCCGCAAAACAACATTCCGGTCGATGAGGAGCGGGCGCAGTCGCTGATGAAGCTCGTCGCCACGTTGGAAGACGATGACGACGTGCAGAACGTCTATGCCAATTTCGAGGTCGACGACGAGACCATGGCGAGGCTGAGCGCCGCTTGAGGCGCGATCCGGGCCATTCGGATCGGAAGGCATCAAAAACTGACCGGGACAATGCACAGCGCAGACCCGGCATGCATAGGTCACATCAGCGCGGCGATGAAGGCGGCAAGCGCTGCCAGGCACGAAACTGTGCGCACGTGATTCCAGAACACCCAGCGGTCGAGATAGACCGACCAAAGCGTCGCACCGGCGGCGCTGTCCGGTGCGACAGCCGCCAGCGCGTTGTTCAGCGGCACGTTGACAACGCTCGTCACGACAATATTGCCGATGAGATAGAGCGCCGCGCCAGCAAGCACGAAGCCCGGGCGCGGCACGCCCCAGCCAAGGAGCGCGGCTATGGCAAGGAAGACAGTCAGCACCGCGGTTCCCATGAAAACACCCAGGAAGAGAGGGTTGAGGATCACGACGTCGATAGAAGTCATCGCCGCTATGCCTTGCGCGGCGGGCAGGCGCGCCAGCGCGCCCATCACCGAGTTCGAGAAAGCGAAGAAGAGGCCGGCCATCAGGCCGGCGCCCAGCGCGGCGAGGAAGGTGACCGTGAGTACGATCTGTGCGAGCATTTTGACTTTCCTTTCCCTCAGAGTATCTGCGGATTCCAGACGCCGGCGGCCGCGGCGTCGCGCGCATAGTCGCGAAAATCGCGGGGCTTGCGGCCAAGGGTGCGCCCGACGCCGTCGGTCAGATATGCGTTGCGGCCGTCGAGCACCACGGTGAAGAGCTCGACGATGAATGCCGTAATTTCCTCAGGCACATTCTTCTCCGCCATGGCCGCTGCATACTGTTGCGCCGAAAGCTGCGTGTAGCGAATGTCGCGCCCGCTCGCTTCGGCGATTTCGGCGGTCGCCTCGGCAAACGTCAAAAGCCGCGGCCCGGTCAGCTCGTAAAGCTGGCCGATATGCCGGTCGTCGGCAAAAGCAGCGGCGGCGACGTCGGCAATGTCGTCGGCGTCGATAAACGGCTCTCCGATGTCTCCCGCCGGCAGCGCGATGTCTCCGGAAAGCACCGCGTCGAGCAGATAGCTTTCGGTGAAGTTTTGCGAGAACCAGCTGCAGCGCAGGATGGTCCAATCGGCGCCCGACTGCTGAATTGTCCGCTCGGCAAGCTGCGCTTCCGGCTCGCCGCGGCCGGACAGAAGCACGAGGCGCTTTACCCCGCCGTCGACAGCCAGTCGGGACAAATCGCGGACCGCGTCGGCCGCGCCCGGAACGGCGAGGTCGGGATAATAGCTGACATACACAGCGCCGACGCCGTGCAGCGCGGCTTTCCAGGTGCTTTGGTCGTTCCAGTCGAATGCCGGCTGGCCGGAGCGCGAACCGATCCGCACCGGCCTGCCCTGTTCGGCCAGGCGCTCGGCAAGACGGCGGCCGGTCTTGCCGGTGCCGCCGAGGATCAGGATGGGTTTTGCTGCAACAGTCATCGTATTTCTCCTTATAGAAAATATGAATAAACCTCACATTTGCAAAATGTGATAAACCCTCGTATTTTGAGCGTCAAGTGAAATGTGAGGGA
>JBGTLX010000614.1:0-4697 GCA_041743855.1 Rhizobiaceae bacterium
CGCCGAGGAAGAAATCAGCGAGCGGCTGACCAAGGCCGCCGACGCCGCCGCCGCCGAGCGCGCCGCCCGCTTCGGCCCCGACGTGATGACCTATGTCGAGCGCTCGGTCATGCTGCAGTCGCTCGACCATCTGTGGCGCGAGCATCTGGTCAATCTCGACCATCTGCGCTCGGTCGTCGGCTTCCGCGGCTATGCGCAGCGCGATCCGCTGAACGAATACAAGGGCGAGGCTTTCGAGCTGTTCCAGGCGATGCTGGCCAATCTGCGCCAGAATGTCACTGCGCAATTGCTGCGCGTCGAACTGGTGCGCGAGGCGGCCGCCGCGCCGCCGCTCCAGACGCCCGAAATGCACGGCCACCATATAGACGGAACCACCGGCGAGGACGATTTCGGCGAAGGGCAACTTGCGGTGCTGGAAAACCCCCGCATCGTCGCCGCCGAAGACCGCGACCCCAAGGACCCGTCAAGCTGGGGCAAGATCGGCCGCAACGAGGCCTGCCCCTGCGGCTCCGGCAAAAAGTACAAGCATTGCCACGGGACGTTTGCCTGATCTTACCTCGCCCCTTGTGGGAGAGGTCGGAGTGCCCCGATTTGCTTGTTCAGCAAATCGTCTTGGCAATCCGGGTGAGGGGTATCAGCGCCTGCGATTAGCCGATCTCCCCACCTGAGGGGGAGATGGCCGGCAGGCCAGAGGGGGGCGCTGTCCCGCCAGCGTCTCGGTAGGTTAGCTATCCTTGATTGTCGTCTTCGGATGCTTGGCCGCGTAGGCCCGCGTTACAAACTCACCAGTCTTTGCACTGCGATGCGTCCCGCCGGTGCTGCCACCGCCACGCGTTTCACCCACGGTCGTGCTTGGGCGGTGTGCTGCCTGGCTTTTGGTGACAAACCGGCCGCTGCCGGCACTGCGATAGTTCTTGGACATGTTCAGCTCCGTTGCATCGGCCGCGCGAATCGTAGGCCTTACGTAACGGTAGCAATTTTCTTGTTTTGTTCCAAGAGCGCAGTTCCGAACGTTTGGGAAGTGTGTCGCTGAACAGGCTAGTTTAACGGCTCGGTTACCAGAAACTGTCATCCTCTTTCATGAGCGGGAATGATCTTAATCAAGTATTAATGTCAGAAAAATTTATCGCACGCTGGTCGAACCGAGAAGGAGGCCAAGAACGTGCAAACTATTCTTTATTTCTAACTGAGCTCTGCGACATTCTTGGCGTATCCCATCCTGATCCAGCCAGCGCTTCCCATGAGCTAAATGAATATGTCTTTGAGCGGCGCGTCGAGCGACGAATAGATGGCAATGTTGAGACAGGCCGCATCGACTTATATAAACGTGGTTGCTTCATTCTAGAAGCAAAGCAGAGCCGTCAGAGAGGTGGCAAGAAGGCCCTTCCTGAGGGTCAGACGGATCTCTTTACGGTATCGCCCAAAGAAGCGGCGGCCCAAGCCGGGCTGCTCGATGATGTGATGATCCGAGCTCGACGGCAGGCCGAGCGTTACGCTGGCTGGCTTCCGTCAGACCACCCTTATCCGCCATTCATTATTGCATGCGACGTAGGCCGCGCCGTCGAGCTATATGCAGACTTCTCCGGCAACGGTCGGCACTATGCGCAATTTCCTGATGCACGTGGATTTCGCATCGAATTACATCAGCTGGCCGACCCCGAGAAGCGCAAGCTGCTTCGCGACGTCTGGGAGTCACCAGCGTCGCTAGACCCAGCGCAGCAGACTGCCAAGGTCACGCGTGAGATTGCTGGACAACTCGCAGAGATTTCGAAAGCTCTTGAGGGCCGAGGGTTCGACCCTCGGAGTGTAGCCGTATTCCTGATGCGCTGCCTCTTCACGATGTTTGTGGAGGATGTAGGTCTTCTGCGGAAGAAGGGCTTTACCGATCTTCTCACAAAATGTCTTGATGACCCGACGCGCTTCACGTTCGAGATCGACGACCTTTGGCGTCATATGGATCGAGGCGACTATTCGCCGGGGATCGGCGAACGCTTGCTACGTTTCAATGGAAAGCTCTTCAAGAACGCGGTGGCCCTGCCGCTGACGCAAAACGAAATTCGCCTCCTGCGCGACGCGTCCGACGCGGACTGGCGAGACCTTGAACCGGCAATTTTCGGAACACTCTTCGAACAGGCCCTAAATCCTGATGAACGCAGGCGTCTTGGTGCCCACTACACCCCAAGGGCCTATGTGGAGCGGGTTGTCGACGCCACTATTATCGAGCCGCTTACCGAGGATTGGATAGGCTTCCAATCTGCGGCGGAGCGGGCTCTTCGCAATGGAACGATATCCGCTGCCGTTCGGGAGATTGAGGATTTCCTGAGGCACCTTTCGAGGGTACGGGTCTTAGATCCCGCATGCGGCACCGGAAATTTTCTTTATGTCGCGCTTCGGCGGATGAAACAGTTGGAAGGCGAAGCTCTCAAGCTACTGCGCGACATCGGCGGGGAAGAAGCAGTTGACCGCGTCACGGACATCTCGGTCAAACCGGACCAATTTTTCGGTATGGAACTCAATAAGCGGGCTGTGGAAATTGCCGAGCTCGTCCTGTGGATCGGCTATATCCAATGGCATATGCGGACACGGGCAACGGTGCCTCCAGAGCCTGTGCTTGGCAGCAGCGATCACGTTCACGAAAAGGACGCACTACTGACGTGGTCCGGCTATCCACACAAGCAGTTGAGGCGGGATGCGCTCGGCCGACCCGTAAAAGATCAGCAAGGGAACGAGCTCTACGTTTACCCGAATGCCATTCGGCCGGAATGGCCAGAAGCAGACTTCATCGTCGGCAACCCGCCGTTCATTGGTGGCAAGGACATTCGCAGTCGTCTCGGCACCGGATATGCAGAAGCTCTTTGGGGTGCCAATCCGCAAATCAATCCTTCAGCCGATTTGGTTATGTACTGGTGGGACCGAGGCGCCGAATTGCTGGCTCAAAAGGGAACGCGGCTCCGTCGATTCGGCTATGTAACAACAAACTCTATCACGCAGGTATTTCAGCGCCGCATCCTAGAGCGGCATCTAAATGCGGCATCGCCCATCTCGCTCTTGCTGGCGGTACCTGACCATCCGTGGAGCAAAGCCTCGAAGGACGCGGCAGCGGTACGGATCGCAATGACGGTTGCAACGGCCGGGAAGTACAAGGGAATCGTGCGTCAGGTTACGAAGGAAGAAAAGCTTGACACGGACGAACCCGCGATCGAATTCGACTCACGACAAGGCCACATCAACGCTGATCTGTCCATCGGAACTAACGTTGACGGTGCCCAAAGTCTCGTAGCGAATGATACAATCTGCTATCGCGGCGTTCAGCTAATGGGCAGCGGCTTCATTGTATCGCCAAACTTAGCGGGCGCTTTGGGGAGGGACCGCCGTCATGGTCTAAACAAGCACATCAAGGAATATCGAAACGGTCGCGACCTCACGGCTCGACCGCGCGGCGTCATGGTCATCGACCTTTTTGCGCTCCCAGAAGACAGGGTCCGGCGAGACTATCCCGAGGTTTATCAGCATCTACTTCAAACAGTAAAACCCGAACGCGACAGAAACAATCGCGCTTCCTACCGAAAAAAATGGTGGTGGTTCGGCGAACCGAGGCGGGAGATGCGTCCGGCGTTGGAAGGCTTGCCTCGCTACATAGCCACTGTCGAAACGATGAAGCATCGCATCTTCCAATTTCTCGGCACGGATGTGCTCCCTGACAACAAGCTCGTTGTTCTGGCCTTGGATAGTGCATATGCGCTCGGTGTTCTCTCGTCCCGCGTACACGTGGCATGGGCTATTCAATCGGGAGGATGGTTAGGGGCCGGAAACGATCCAGTGTACGTAAAATCACGTTGCTTCGATCCTTTTCCCTTCCCGGACGCATCGGCCCAAGCGAGGAGACAGATCGAGACTTTAGCCGAAGAGCTAGATGCGACCCGGAAGCTGGCTCTCAAGGAAAATCCCGACCTCACACTGACGACGCTTTACAACATCCTTGAGGCGACCAAGGGAGGGCCGCCACTATCACCCAAAGAGCGCGATATCCAGAATCGAGGACGTGTCCTGATTTTGAAGGAACTTCATGACCGCATCGATGATGCCGTAATGCGAGCCTATGGGTGGTCGACCGAATTGTCGGACGAACAGATTATCGAGCAACTTGTGACCCTCAATCAAGTCCGCGCTTCTGAAGAACGGCGTGGCCTCATCAGATGGCTGCGCCCAGACTATCAAATCGACAAGATCGGCCCGCTAGCGCATCGGGCTGATCGCGTGCAATCCATCCTGGCGACAAAGACCAAGGCGAAAAAAGCTGCATTCCCGGAAAGACAGAGCGACCAAGCCCAAGTTGTGCTGGACATCATCAGCAAGACAAAATCGCCTCTGTCGGCTGAGGAAATCGCCGCCGTGTTCGCCGCGCCAAGCGAAACCGCAGCCGAAGTGCAGGACGTTCTGCGGTCATTGGCCCGTCTTGGGCAGGCAGAGACATATGACGATGGACTGAGCTATCTTCGAGCCGTCCATTGAGCGACCTTCGATGTTGACAAAATCGCGTCGCGTCACTGGTTGTAACAACATGTATTCAGTAACTTAGATCACGAGATACGATTTTCTTATCCCCGCCCTCCGCCCCTCCCTTATTATCCCTGCCATCGCCCTCACGGGAGCCCTGGCGCGCGCCGGGCATCAGGGGAGGGCGGCGGCGCCGGGTC
>JBGTLX010000615.1:0-1970 GCA_041743855.1 Rhizobiaceae bacterium
GTCTTCGCGCGCACCGGCGAAGCGCCCGGCGCCAAAGGCCTTTCGGCTTTTCTTTTACCAGCCGACAGCGCCGGGCTTACTATCGCCGAGCGCCTGGAAACAATTGCGCCGCATCCGCTGGCGCGGCTGGCCTTCGAAAAAGTCCGCGTACCGGCCTCCGCCTTGATCGGCAGGCCGGGCGACGGCTTCAAGATCGCCATGTCGGTGCTGGACGTGTTCCGCTCGACGGTCGGCGCGGCGGCCCTCGGCTTTGCGCGACGCGCGCTGGACGAAAGCATCGAACGGGTGGCGACACGCAACCTCTTCGGCGCGCCGATGTCCGAACTGCAGATGGTGCAGGGCCACATCGCCGACATGGCGCTCGATGTCGACGCTGCAGCGCTGCTCGTCTACCGCGCCGCCTGGACCAAGGACATGGGCGCTGCCCGCGTCACCCGCGAGGCGGCGATGGCAAAACTCTTCGCCACCGACCGGGCTCAAAGCGTCATCGACAAGGCCGTGCAGTTGCATGGCGGCGACGGTGTCCGGAAAGGCCACATCGTCGAAAGCCTCTACCGCGAAATCCGCGCCCTACGGATTTACGAGGGAGCGTCCGACGTGCAGAAAGTGGTCATCGCCAGGCAGGTTCTGGGAGCGGCATGATGCAACTGTCCCGCTCCGCCCATACCGACACTTTCGCCCGCGACAATCTCCCGCCGGCGGACCAGCAGCCGGACTTTCTGCTCGACAGTTTCGACTACCCCGACCGGCTCAACGCCGCTGTCGAACTGACCGACCGCATGGTCGAAAAGGGTTTTGGCGACCACACCGCGCTGATCGGCAATGGCCGCCAGCGGACCTACAAGGAGTTGTCCGACTGGACCAACCGGCTGGCGCATGCGCTGGTCGAGACCTACGGCGTAAAACCCGGCAACCGCGTGCTGATCCGCTCGGCCAACAATCCGGCCATGGTGGCGTGCTGGCTGGCGGCAACGAAGGCGGGAGCCATCGTCGTCAACACCATGCCGATGCTGCGCGCCGGCGAATTGACGCAGATCGTCGACAAGGCGGAGATCGCCATTGCGCTCTGCGACACGCGGCTGATGGACGAGATGGTCGTCTGCGCCAAGGGCAACCGCTTTCTGAAGCAGGTCGTCGGCTTCGACGGCACCGCCAACCATGACGCGGAACTCGATCGGGTGGCGCTGAACAAACCGGTGCGGTTCGAGTCCGTAGAGACAGCCAGCGACGACGTCGCTCTGCTCGGCTTCACCTCCGGCACGACCGGCGCGGCCAAGGCCACGATGCATTTCCACCGCGATCTGCTGATCATCGCGGACGGCTATGCGAAGGAAGTGCTCGGCGTCACGCCCGACGACGTGTTCGTCGGCTCGCCGCCGCTCGCCTTCACCTTCGGCCTCGGCGGACTGGCGATCTTCCCGCTGCGCTTTGGCGCGGCAGCGACGCTTCTGGAAAACGCCTCGCCGCCGAACATGATCGAAATCATCGAGACCTACCGGGCGACGATCAGTTTTACCGCGCCGACCGCCTATCGCGCCATGCTCGCCGCCATGGACAAGGGAGCAGACCTGTCGTCGCTGCGCATCGCCGTTTCGGCGGGCGAAACGCTGCCCGCCCCCGTCTTCGACGAATGGACGAAAAAGACCGGCAAGCCGATCCTCGACGGCATCGGCGCGACCGAGATGCTGCACATCTTCATCTCAAACCGGCTCGGCGACATGGCTCCGGCCTCGACCGGCAGGCCGGTCACCGGCTACGAGGCGAAAATCGTCGACAACGAGATGCGCGAAGCGCCAAACGGCACGGTCGGGAGGCTCGCCGTGCGCGGGCCGACCGGCTGCCGCTATCTCGCCGACGAGCGCCAGCAGACGAAATATGTCCGCGACGGCTGGAACCTGACCGGCGATTCGTTCGTCCGCGACGAAGCTGGTACGTTCCACTTTGCCGCGCGCTCCGACGACATGATCATC
>JBGTLX010000616.1:0-6183 GCA_041743855.1 Rhizobiaceae bacterium
GAGCCGAATCAACGGCATGGATATCGCGGTTCCTCCGGCGGTGTTGCTGCCGACCGGCGGCATGGGATCTTTCGGCTGGCCGGCGGTCGCGGGCCATCGCGACGGGCGCGACTTCATCGTCGAGTTTTCCGGTTGGTCGGCCTCCGGCGACGCCAGCAAGTCAGCGCTCTCGGCGAACGATACCGTTGCGAAGCTGTCGATCCACATCGACATCGAGGTATTCGCGACGGGCGTGCTGTCGATGCGGACCACGCTGACCAATGACGGCGAAGGCATCTATTCGCTCGACCGCTGCATGGCGGGCAGCATGCTGGTCGAAGCGGGACCGGCCCAAATCACCAGCCTTTCCGGCATGTGGGGACGCGAGTTTCACACAACGGCCGAACAGATGGGAACAGGCGTCTGGCTTCAGGAAAGCCGGCGCGGGCGGACCTCGCACGACCGGTTTCCAGGTCTTTTCATCGCCGCCGGCGGCGTCGTCTCGGGCCTGCATCTCGGCTGGAGCGGCAACCACCTTCTGGCGGTCGACCGCCTAGACGATGGCCGCCGTCTGGTTCATGCGGGCGAGCTTTTCGAAGCGGGTGAAATGCGGCTCGGCGCCGGCGACAGCTACCATGGCCCGAAGATGTTTCTGGCCGCGGGCGACACGATCGAAGACGTTGCGGCGCGTTTTCGCGCCTTCGTTTCCGCGCAGCTCATGGACTGGCCGGCAAAGCGGACCCCGCGCCCGGTGACGCTCAACACTTGGGAAGGCAACTACTTCGACCACCAGCTCAACTCGCTGAAAGCTCAGGCCGATGCCGCCGCAGAGCTAGGCATCGAACGGTTCGTGCTCGACGACGGCTGGTTCGGACGCCGTGACGACGACACATCGAGCCTCGGCGACTGGTTCGTCGACCGCCGCAAATACCCGGACGGGCTTACCCCGCTGATCGAGCATGTCCGGTCGCTCGGCATGGAGTTCGGCATCTGGTTCGAGCCGGAAATGATCAACCCGGATTCCGACCTGTTTCGCGCCCATCCGGAGTGGGCGTTGCAGGTGGAGGGCCGGCCCCTCCTGCTGTCGCGCAACCAGCTCGTCCTCGACCTGACGCGTCCCGAGGTCGGCGATTACCTGTTCGACTGCCTGGACCGGGTGCTTGGCGCGCATGACATCGCCTATATGAAATGGGACATGAACCGCGACCTGACGCATTCCGGCGGACGCGACGGCCGCGCGGCGACATCGAGGCAAACCCGCGCCGTCTATGCGCTGATCGACCGCGTGCGGCAGGCGCATCCGAACGTCGAGATCGAAAGCTGCGCCTCGGGTGGCGGGCGCGCCGACTATGGCGTGCTCGAACGTACGCACCGGCTGTGGACGTCCGATTGCACCGATGCGCTGGAGCGGCTGGAAATTCAGCGCGGCGCATCGCTGTTCTTTCCGCCGGAAATCCTCGGCGCGCATATTTCGGCATCGCCCAACCACCAGACGGGGCGTCGTCATTCGCTGTCGTTTCGCGCCATCGTGGCGTTGGCCTATCATTTCGGCGTCGAACTCAATCCTCTGACTTTGGACAGCGCCGAGCGTGACGAGCTTGCTGAATGGATCGTGTTGCACAAGCGGCTTCGCGCCGACCTGCACGGCGGCGGCTCTTTCCATCTCGCCCCGCGGGATGGCCGCTTTTGCTGGGGCGTTTCAACCCCGCAAAAGATCATCCTGTTCGCGGCGCAGGCCAGGCAAACGATGGCCGAGCAGCCCGCGCCGTTAAAGCTCGCGGCGCCCGACGCAATTCCGGGACAGTGGCGCATAGCGGCGGTTCATCCGAAGACGCCCGATTTCATCCGGGTGTCGGAACCGCAACGCCGGATGCTTGGGGGCGACGCAGCCTTCGGCTTCGAAACGCTGAGGCGCGGCGGACTGCCGCTGCCGATGCTGCGGCCCGAAGCCGCCGCTATTTTCGAACTCGAACCTGTCAAGGGAGCCTGAAAAATGGCCGAAGTCACGCTTCGCGATGTCAAGAAGCAGTTCGGAACTGTCGCCGTCATCAAGGGCGTCGATCTCGACATAACCGACGGCGAATTCTGCGTCTTCGTCGGGCCGTCCGGATGCGGCAAGTCGACCCTGCTGCGCATGATCGCCGGTCTTGAGGAGATCACCTCCGGCGAGTTGAAGATCGAGGGCGCTGACATGACGCAGGTCGGCCCGTCGGATCGCGGCGTCGCCATGGTGTTTCAGTCCTACGCGCTCTACCCCCACATGACAGTGGCCGAAAATGTCGGCTTCGGCTTGCGCATGACCGGCCACCCCAAAGCTGAAATCGACAAGCGCACCGCGCACGCGGCCGCCATGCTGCAGCTGGAGCCGCTGTTGCAGCGCAAGCCCTCGCAGTGGTCGGGCGGCCAGCGTCAGCGCGTCGCCATCGGCCGCGCCATCGTGCGCGAACCGAAAGTCTTTCTGTTCGACGAGCCCCTGTCCAACCTCGATGCCGCGCTGCGCGTCCAGATGCGCACGGAAATCACCAAACTGCACCAGGATCTCGGCGCCACCATGATCTACGTCACCCACGATCAGGTCGAAGCCATGACCATGGCCGACAAGATCGTGGTGCTCAGCGCCGGCAAGATCGAGCAGGCCGGTTCGCCGCTGGAGCTCTACCACCGGCCGAGAAACCTTTTCGTCGCCGGCTTCATCGGATCGCCGAAGATGAACTTCCTCAAGACCTTCGCCTCGCCGGCGTCGGCCGGCAAAGTGGCCGTCGCTCTGCCCGGCGGCGGCGTGGTCATGCTCGATGCAGGAGAGGCCAGGATCGCAGGCGATCAAAGGGTGACGCTCGGCATCAGACCGGAGCACCTCGTCATCGACGAGGAGGCCGACGCGGTCGTCGAAGGCGAACTCAGGTTGGCGGAATATCTCGGCTCGGAAACGATGTTCTACACCACGCTTGCCGACGGCAGCGACGCCGCGGTCAAGGCCGACGGTCTGGCCAGCGCAAAAGTCGGCTCGACCCTCAGGATCGGCGTGCCGGCGGCCGCCTGCCATCTCTTCGACGAAGCCGGCATGGCGCTTATCAACGGAGATCTCACCCGCTAATGCTTGGCGTCTGTTACTACCCCGAGCATTGGCCGGAGGCTTGGTGGGACGAGGATGCGCGCCGCATGCGCGAAATCGGCATATCCTACGTCCGTGTCGGGGAATTCGCCTGGTCGCGTCTTGAGCCAAGCCGCAGCGCGTTCGACTTCGGCTGGCTCGAACGCGCAATCGACGTGCTTGCCGCCGCCGGTTTGAAAATCGTGCTCGGCACGCCGACCGCCACGCCGCCCAAATGGCTGATGGACGAACACCCCGAGATCGCCCCGGTCGACGATCAGGGCCGCGTGCGCGGCTTCGGCTCGCGCCGGCACTATACATTCTCGTCGAAAGTATGGTGGCGAGAGAGCCGCCGCATCGTCGAGGCCATCGCCAGGCATTTCGGCGAGCATCCGGCGCTTGTCGGATGGCAGACCGACAACGAATACGGATGCCACGACACGGTGCTGTCCTGGGGCGCCGAGGACCTGAGAGCCTTTGGCGCATGGCTGCGCCAGCGCTATCAGACGACCGACCAGTTGAACGAGGCCTGGGGAAACGCCTTCTGGTCGATGGAGCTGGGCAGCTTCGACGAGGTTTCCCTGCCCAATCTGACGGTGACCGAGGCCAACCCGGCCGCGCGGCTGGATTTCTGGCGCTTCCAGTCCGAGCAGGTCGCCGCCTACGACAAGATGCAATGCGACATCATCCGCGCGCATTCTCCGGGGCGCTGGATCACCCACAACTTCATGGGCTTCTTCAACGATTTCGACCATTGGAAGCTTGGACAGAACCTCGATATTGCGTCTTGGGATTCCTATCCGATCGGCTTTGTGGAGCGATTTCCATTCACGGATGACGAACGCGCGCGCTGGGCAGAGACGTCGCATCCCGACGTTGCGCCGTTTCATCACGATCTCTATCGCGGGGTAGGCCGCGGCCGTTTCTTGGTCATGGAGCAGCAACCGGGACCGGTGAACTGGGCGCCGTGGAACCCTGTGCCGAAGCCGGGAATGGTGCGGCTCTGGACCTGGGAGGCGTTGGCGCACGGGGCCGAGGTGGTGAGCTATTTCCGCTGGCGGCAGGCCTCCGTCGCGCAGGAACAGTTCCACGCCGGCCTCAACCTTCCCGGCCTGCACGAACTGTCGGCGGGAGGGCGCGAAGCGCAAACCGTAGGCGGGGAACTCGAGGCCATGGGCGCGCTTCCCGCCACGCAGCCCGCAAAGGTGGCGCTGGTCTATGACTACGAGGCCTCCTGGGTGACGCGCATCCAGCCTCAGGGCGCCGACTTCCGCTACCACGAACTGGCGTTTCGATGGTACGAGGCGATCCGCGGGCTCGGGCTCGACGTCGACATGGTTGCGCCCGGAACCCCGCTCGACGGCTACGATCTTGTTCTCGTGCCATCGCTTCCGATCGTTTCGGAAGCCGCCGCACAGGCTTTTCGGACGGCCGCCGGCACGGTCGTCTTCGGCCCGCGCACGGGCTCGAAGAGCCGCAATTTCTCGATCCCGTCCAATCTGCCCCCCGGCCCGCTCGCGGAGCTGACCGGCGTGCGGGTTCTGGAGGCTGCTTCGCTCCGGCCGAACCTTTCTCATGCCGTCGATGGCGGCATCAGCGGCGCGGCGATACGCTGGCGCGAATATGTCGAGAGCGACGCCGATATCATCGGCCGTTTCGCTGGCGGCGACCCGGCTTTCATCGCCAACGGGCGTTTTCACTACCTTGCCTGCTGGCCGGACAAGCAATTGCTTGGCGATGTCATGCGGTTCGTCTGTAGAAGCGCCGGGCTTGAGACCATCGACCTGCCCGATCACATCAGGCTGCGGCGGCGCGGTTCCCACATGTTCGCCTTCAACTATGGCGGACCCGACTGGACCTGCTCGAATTCCAAAGCGCGTATTCTGGGCGCCGAAAGTGTCGGAAGCCACGACATCAGCGTATGGGTCACGTGATGGCTGTGCGTGCCGTCGTCCTTGCAGGCTTTCTCCGAACCGTTCTCTCCGAACCGTCCCCTCACCCCAATATCATCCCCTCGGCGACCTTGACCGCATGTCCGCCGATGCGGGCAGTGGCGATCGCGCCCGCCTCGATGGCGAGTTCCAGCCTGATCCGCGACGGCCGGCCCATCTCGACGCCCTGTTCGATCCACGCGACCGTGCTGCCGTCCACCGGCGTGTCGAAATGGTTGACCGCCCCGGCAAAGGCGGCGGCGGCCGAGCCTGTCGCCGGGTCCTCGTAGGTCGGGTTCTCGCCGACGAACATGCGCGCGTGAAAACTCGAATCGTGGTTCACCGCCTCCCGGCAATAGACGTAGGCCGAAGCCGCCACGTCGTTCGGATGCTTCGGCGCGATCTCCAGCCAGGCAGCGGTGTCGAGCCTCGCCTTCGCGGCGGCTTCCAGCCCTGAAACCGGCGCCAGCAGATAGGAAACGCCCGCCGACCACAGGCTGACGCGGTGGTTCTCGAAGCCGATTTCGTCAGCGCGCAAGCCCAGCGCCGCCCCGACCGCGGCGGCATCCGCCGTCGTCTCCAGCGCCTCCGGTAGGCTCGGCAGGTCGAATTCGGCAAAACTTTCGCCGTCCTGCCGCGACACCGCGCAGCGCACCGGCCCGATATTTTCCTCCAGCACGAAGATGCCGGCGGCTCCGTTGTCGGCCATCAGTTCGGAGAGCGCGATTGCCGTGCCCACGGTCGGATGGCCGGCGAAAGGCATTTCGTAGGACGGCGTGAAAATCCTGATCCGGGCGCGGTGCATCGGGTTCTCGGGCGGCAGCACGAAGACCGTTTCGGACAGGTTGAACTCGCGGGCGATGGCCTGCATGCCGGCCGTATCCAGCCCGTCGCAATCCAGCACGATCGCCAGCGGATTGCCGGCGAGCGGCGTCTTGGTGAACACGTCATAGACGAGGTATTTGCGTTGCTTCATGGTTTTTCCCGAACGGCCCGCATAAGAAAGATGAGCAAAGTTTAACTTGTATTCCCCGCGCTTTGGCATGATTCCTGAACACAGGGACGTTTCGCACGCATAGGGGTCCGCGATGGACCAGATTGTCAATCGGCCCCGGATCGAAAACCTTCCTTCCGCGGAAACCGCACTTGGGCTGGGCAGAAACGGACGCGCGGGCAAGCGCG
>JBGTLX010000617.1:0-1660 GCA_041743855.1 Rhizobiaceae bacterium
ACCGGCATGGCCCTTGGTCAGCGGATGGCCGTCATGCGCATCGAAGCCGTCGATGGTGGTAGCGTTGGCCAGCGCGGACCCTGCGGGACTGGCCGACCGGCCATCGAACAGGAAAAAGCCGCCGACGCCGCCGAACTGGGACAGCGCGACCGAGCGGATGATCCTGCCTGCGGGAAGCCTGGAGCCCGCCGCGGCCACCCCAGCCAAATCGAGCAGGCAGCGTTTGGCCTGATGGATCGTCGCCGCCGGCGCGTCGGCGAGACGAAAATCCTGAACGAATGAAATTGCAGACATCGCGTCGATTGGTTTCCTTCGACGAGGCGGCCAGGACCGCATCCGTCATCGAAGGCATCATTTAGACATGGCCGGGGCGAGGCTGTCAGAAAACCGTCCTTTACCGGCGTGATTTCTGCCTAGGCGTCATCGTCGCCCGGCAAATGTCGAACGCACGACGAAAACGTCGGTTTTCCAACAATTCAGGCTGGCCACCCGATCGGTTAACAGGCGCGGCAAGGTTCCTTTAGGTTTTCGGCCTATTGCTCCTGTCGATGAACACGTCCAGTTTTAATCGAACTGTACCGATCCTGGTGCTGCTGGCGCTCTCGGCCTGCGCCACCGCGCCCAGCCGCATCGACGATGTTTGCGCCGTGTTTGAACACGGAGACGGCTGGTTCGATGACTGGCGGGAGGCGGCGATGCGGTCCGAACGCGAGCACGGCGTCCCGGTCCCTGTGCTGATGGCCACTCTCCGCAAGGAATCCGGCTTCAAAAGCAACGCCAAACAGCCGCGCACGAAACTGCTGGGTTTCATCCCCTGGAAGCGCGTCTCGAGCGCTTATGGCTACTCGCAAGCGCTGGACGGCACATGGTCGCAATATCAGCGCGAAGCCGGAAATCTCTCGGCCAGTCGCACCGATTTTGCGGATGCCGTGGATTTTGTCGGCTGGTTTCACGCCAAGAGCGCCAAAGCCCATGACATCGCGCGCGACGACACGTTCAACCTTTATCTGGCCTATTATTCCGGCTGGACCGGCTACAAGCGCGGCGACTGGAAAACCAACGCCGCATTGCAGCGCTACGCCCGCGATACCGAGCGGATGGCCCAAAAATACGCGACCCAGCTGCCTGGCTGCGGCGGGTAATTTTTTCCCATTTTTTCCGACTTTCCTGCAACGGCCGTAGCGATTGTGTCGACAAACCCGCACGTAGAAATGACTCGCGTTCGTCCCGAAGCGAGCGTTAATTGCATTACGTAAGGGAACCATGAGGGAGGACGACCATGGCCATGTATCTTACGCGTTTCAGCTACACGCCCGCCACATGGGCGCGGATGATCGAAAAACCCGAGGATCGCCGCGAGGCCGCCCGGTCATATATCGAATCGGTTGGCGGGAAGCTGCACGGCTTCTGGTACGCCTTCGGGGAACGCGACGGCTTTAATCTATGGGAGGCGCCGGACAATGTGTCGATGGCGTCTGTCGTGATCGCCATCGGAGCGGGAGGCGCGCTCAGCTCCTGCGATACCACCGTCCTCCTCAGCGTCGAGGAGACAATGGAAGCTCTTAAAAAGGCGAAGTCGGTCCGCTATCGCCCGCCAAGCACCTGAGGCGCTGACGGGTCGGTAGCTTGAAAGACTGGGCCACGTCAGAGCTTGACCTTG
>JBGTLX010000618.1:0-2620 GCA_041743855.1 Rhizobiaceae bacterium
TACTGGCTGCAGGCGATCGCCACGGCGCTGGGGCTTGCCGTCGACATCCCGGCCGATGGCGATTTCGGCGCGGCCTTCGGCGCGGCGCGGCTTGGGCTGATCGCGGCCGAAAAGGCCGATCCGTTCGGTATCTGCACCGCGCCCGTGACGGCCAAAACCATCGAGCCGAACGCCGCGCTGAAGGGCGCCTATGCCGATGCCTACCAGCGCTACCGCGCGCTTTATCCCGCGATCAGAGGAGCATATTCATGAGCACCGGTTTCTTCGGCGATATCGGCAAGATCAAGTACGAGGGGCCTGACAGCGCCAACCCGCTCGCTTACCGCTTCTACAACCCCGATGAGATGGTAGCCGGCAAAAGGCTCGAAGATCATCTGCGCTTTGCCGTCGCCTATTGGCACTCGTTCGCCTGGCCGGGCGGCGATCCGTTCGGCGGCCAGACATTTGAGCGGCCGTGGTTCCCGAAGGCAGGGTCTGGCGACACGATGGAACTGGCGAAACTCAAGGCCGATGTCGCCTTCGAAATGTTCTCGGCTCTCGGCGTCCCCTATTTCTGCTTTCATGACGCCGACGCGCGGCCCGAAGGCAAGAATTTCTCTGAAAGTGCGTCGCGTCTCGACGAGATCGGGGATTACTTTGCCGGCAAAATGGAAGAGACCGGCGTCAAGCTTTTGTGGGGCACCGCCAACATGTTTTCCCACCGGCGCTTCATGTCGGGGGCGGCGACCAATCCCGATCCCGATGTGTTCGCCTACGCGGCGGCGAGCGGGAAGCAGTGCCTCGACGTGACCAAGCGCCTCGGCGGCGAAAACTACGTGCTGTGGGGCGGGCGCGAGGGCTACGAGACGCTGCTCAACACCGATATGGGACGCGAACTCGATCAGGCCGGGCGCTTTCTCAATATGGTCGTCGAGTACAAGAAAAAAATCGGCTTCAAGGGCACGATCCTGATCGAGCCGAAGCCGCAGGAGCCCACAAAACATCAGTACGACTACGATGTCGCGACCGTTTACGGGTTTTTGAAGCGCTACGGGCTGGAAAACGAGGTCAAGGTCAATATCGAGCAGGGCCACGCCATTTTGGCCGGCCACTCCTTCGAGCATGAACTCGCCACCGCCAACGCGCTCGACATCTTCGGGTCGATCGACATGAACCGCAACGACTATCAGTCGGGCTGGGATACGGACCAGTTTCCTAACAATATTCCGGAAATGGCGCTGGCCTATTACCATGTCCTGCAAGGTGGCGGCTTCAAGTCCGGGGGCACCAATTTCGACGCCAAGCTGCGCCGCCAGTCGCTCGATCCGCAGGACCTCTTGATCGCGCATATCGGCGGCATGGATTGCTGTGCGCGCGGGCTGAAAGCGGCAGCGAAAATGATCGAGGACAGGGCCCTGTCTGGTCCGCTGGAGGAGCGCTACGCCGGCTGGAACTCGCCAGAGGCCAAGGCCATGCTGTCGGGAAAGCGGACGCTGGAAGAGGTCGCCGCGCGCGTTGTGGCGGAAAAAATCGAGCCGCAGCCGAAGTCAGGACGGCAGGAATTTTTGGAGAATATCGTCAACCGATATGTGTGACGCCCCTGCCTGATTTTGTCCGCGCGACATGTCGGTCGTGGACAAATCTTCGTTCAACGGGCGCAGTTTGAAACAGCCGGCCGCGCGGCGTCGCATTCCCGACATAAGCGTGCCTTCGAGCCGTCATGAAACGCGTCTATGCTTGAAGCATGGATACGAACCGACACAACCCCGATCCACGCGACGGCTCCGAGAGGCAGATCGCAGCGCTTCTTGAGCGGATCTACGAGTCGTCTTCGATCGTCGACAGCCTGATGAATATGCCGCTCGCGGAGAAGCATTCGGCGGCGCCCGAATGGGATGCGGCGGTGGCGCGCAAGCTGGAAAGCAGACTGTCCCAGATGATGCGCGCCATGATCGAAAGTGAGCCTGAGCAAAAAAGGGCGTAGTTTGTTAGCCGGCTCGGTCGGCTGCGTGGCCTCGCGGGTCACCCCCGCCGCAGCCTTGCCGGGGCTTCGTGAAACGTTCTCGAAAAGGCGCGGGAAAATGCCGCGGCGGATGAAAATCCCGTGCGCGCGGCGATGTCGGCCATCGCCACCCGCGTATCGACGACCAGTCGACGCGCCGCGTTGAGCCGCAGGCGCAGATAGTAGGCGCCGGGCGTTTCTCCGATCGATTTCCTGAATACGGTTTCCAGTGTCCGCGCTGTCGCGCCGGTGCGCCGGGCTATCGCCGCGATCGTCAGCGGCTGGTCGATGCGGGCCTCCATGAGCCGGATCGCCTGAGCGAGTCGTGAGTCGTAGCCGTCGAGGCGGCCGAGCGAAACCAGCGGCTGCGCGTCGGTGGCGGCGCGCGACTGGTCGTAGATGAACACGCTCGCCACATCGAGCGCCACCGTCATGCCGAGCCGTGTGCGGATCAGGTGCAACATCAGGTCGAAGGTCGGCGACGCGCCGCCCGTCGTGAACACCGGCCCGTCGATCACATAGCGATCCGGCCGCACATCCGCGCTCGGGAAGGCGGCGATGAAATCCTCCAGGTCTTCCCAGTGGGTGGTCGCGCCCCGGCCCGCGAGCAGACCGGCGCGCCCGACCAGCCATGTGCCG
>JBGTLX010000619.1:0-1961 GCA_041743855.1 Rhizobiaceae bacterium
GCATCGTGCTGGTCGAGGCGGACCGGGTCGGCCGCGCCACCGCCGGCCGCAATGCCGGCATGGCGATCGACCATCCGTTCCTGTCGGAGACCAATGGCAGCCTGGAACGCGCGCGGCGTATCCTGCGCCTCCATCAAGCCGGCATCGCCATGCTCGACGGCCAGGTCAAAACCCATGCGATCGACTGCCAGTGGAGCGGGCGCGGCAAATACCAGGTCGCGGTCGGCGACAGTGCGCGGCTGGCGCTGGATGACACCGCAAAACTGTTGAGCGACCTCGACATGACCTTCGCCAGGGTCGATGGGGCCGCGCTTCAGCAGCGTCTCGGCACCGCGAGCTATCAGGCGGCGATTTTTACGCCCGGAACCCATCTGATGAACCCGGCGGCGCTGACGCGCGGTCTTGCAAAAAGCCTGCCGGCCAATGTCGAACTGTACGAGAACTCGGCCGTCACGCATTTCACGACCGGTTCCTCGATCCGCGCCGAGACGCCCAAGGGCACGGTTCGCGCTCGCCAGGCGATCCTCGCCACCGACGGTTTCTCGCCGGCCTTCGGCGTGCTTGCCGGCCGTATCATCAACATTATTTCGTTCGCCGTACTGACCGAAACGCTGAGCGAGACGCAGCAGCAGCGGCTGGGAGGCGAGCGCGACTGGGGTGTGCATCCGGTCGGCCGGGCGGGGGCCACGATCCGCCGCACGCAGGACGAGCGCATCTGGTACCGCACCGCCTTCCGCTATTCGCGCGACATGAGTTGCAGCGCCGCCGATCTCGACCGTCACCGCGCCATCGTCACAGCGTCTTTCCACAAGCGCTTTCCGCAACTGAACGATGTGCGCGTTGCGCATGCCTATTCCGGCGGGCTGACCTTCTCGCAGAACAACGAGCCGCTGTTTTCCAGGGTCGAGCCCAATCTGTTCGCCGTGGCCTGCCAGAACGCCATCGGCATCGCCAAGGGCACCATCCACGGCGCGCTGATGGCCGAGTGGGCCTCGGGCGGGCAATCGCCGCTGCTCGACGATGTGCTGGCCTACGGAACCCCTTCAAAGCTGCCGCCCGAGCCGTTTTTGGGTTGGGGCGTCGCGGCGCGCCTCGCCGCCGTCCGTTTCACCGGACGCCAGGAATAGACAGGTTCAGGACCCACAATGAGCAGACGCAACACGCAGCGCGCCGAACGTCTGAAGATCGGCAATCCGCAGCTCCCCTGGAAAAAACTGGTCAATCCCCTCAGGCCGGTCGAGGTGCTCAGCGCCGACCAGGTCGAGCACATCCACCACGCATCTTTGCGTGTGCTGGCCGAGACCGGCATGGAGTTCATGGATGCCGGCGCGCGCGCGGTCATGCGCAAAGAGGGTTGCGACGTCGACGAGGAGACGATGCGGGTTCGCTTCGACCCCGGTTTCGTCGAGGAGCAGATCGCCAAGGCGCCGTCGCAGTTCAGCCTGCGCGCCCGCAACCCAAACCGCAGCCTCGATCTCGGCGGCTCGAACGTCAACTATGTGTCCGTCATCGGCCCGGCCTATTGCAACGATCTGGACCGCGGCCGGCGTTCCGGCACGTCGCAGGATGTGCGCGAATTCGTGCGCCTGCTGCATTCGCTGAACTCGATCCACCTGCTCTACGGCACGCCGTTCGAGGCGATGGATCTGGCGCCCGAGGTCCGCCACCTGCAAGGCTATCTCAACAGCATCGAGCTATCCGACAAATGCTGGGGTTCCTGGTTGCTCGGGCGGTTCCGCGCCGAAGATTCGATCGACATGACCTGCATGACGCTCGGCGTCAGCCGCGACGATCTCAAGCGCGACCCGGCCTGCATCGGCAACATCAACACCAATTCGCCGCTCCGCCTCGACATCCAGATGACCGCCGGCGCGATAGCCTTCGCCGAATGCGGCCAGGCGGTCGTCGTCACGCCCTTCACGCTGGCCGGCGCCATGGCGCCGATCTCGCTCGCCGGCGCG
>JBGTLX010000620.1:0-8621 GCA_041743855.1 Rhizobiaceae bacterium
GATCCTTTGTCGTGTCGGAACCCAGTCCCCACACCCTGCCAACCCGATCAGCGACCTCCTGGCTGACCAGTTCGGCCACCCAGCCGTTCATCGAGCCGTAACCGGTCGCATAGACGACCAGGTCGGCGGGCAGGGCGGCGCCATCAGCCAGGATAACCGAATTCTCACTCAGACGATCGACCTGGCCGGTCTTCAGCTTGATCTTGCCGTCGATGATCAACTGGCTGGCGCCGACGTCGATGTAGTAGCCTGAACCGCGCCGCATGTACTTCATGAAGAGGCCGGACTCGTCGTCACCCCAGTCGTGGATGAAGCCGCTCTTTTCAAGGGCGGTGTAGAAGTCGGCATCCAGCCCGCGGATCTTCTCGTAGATCGGTTTCTGGAACTCCGGCATCAGCCGATACGGGACCGAGGCCGATATAAGATCGGCCCTCTCGGTCGTGATGCCGGCCGCCAGCGCTTCCTCGGAGTAGAGCGTGCCCGTGGCAAGCTCGGTCAGCGGTTCAGACCGTACAACGTGCGTGGATGAGCGCTGGACCATCGTCACGTCTGCCCCGGCCGCCCAAAGTGCTGCGCAGATGTCGTGAGCCGAGGTGTTCGAGCCGATTACTACCGCCCGCTTGCCGGCATACCCGTCCGGGCCAGGGTGTCGGGAGGAATGGTGCTGGTCGCCCTTGAAAATGTCGCGGCCCTTGATGTCAGGCACGATAGGCTTGCTCGCCATGCCGGTCGCGAAAACCAGTTGCTTCGGCCGCAAGGTGATCTTCTCGCCGGCGCGGTCGACGACCACGGTCCACTCGCCCTTTTCCTCGTTGTAGGTCGCGCTCTCTGCCTCGGTGGAGCCCCAAAAATTCAGCTCCATGACTTTGGCGTACATCTCGAGCCAGTCGCCGATCTTGTCCTTGGGCGAAAACACCGGCCAATTCTTCGGAAATGGCAGGTAGGGCATGTGATCGTACCAGACAGGATCATGCAGGCAGAGCGACTTGTAGCGCTTGCGCCAGCTGTCGCCGGGGCGTTCGTTCTTCTCGACGATGATGGTCGGTACACCGAGCTGGCGCAGCCGCGCGCCCAGTCCTATGGCGCCCTGGCCGCCGCCGATGATCAGGCAGTAAGGCTGTCGAGAATGTCCGAGTTCCGCAGCCTCCGCTTCACGTTCTTCCTTCCATGTCCTGTCTTCCATTTGCGTGCGGTTCGGAATTCCAAGCGGCCGTCCCGAACCAAGCGGTTCCTCGTGGCCCTTGAGCTCGACCATCGTCGTCAGCAGCGTCCAGATCATGCCGTTCTTCAACCTGATATGTCCAAAGCCGCGCGCCACGTTTGTCTCGAAGCTGAACCAGCCTTCCAGAAGGCCGTCGGTCTCGGTTGCGTCTTCGCCCTCGGCGATCGACCATCCGGCGGGTTTCGTCGCCGCAAGCTGGCTTTTCATCATGTCGCGTATCTGATCGCGGCCTTCCATGGTCTTGAGGTTCCAGGTGAAGGTAACCAGGTCGCGCCAGTAGCAGTCCTCCTGAAACAGGCCGACGGCGGCATCGATGTCGCCGGACTCGAGCGCCACGTCGAATTTTGCGAGCACATCCGACAGTTTCTTGTTCGGCGCCTTGTCGAGCATGAGGTTCCTCCCGTTTGAACTTTTATGCGATCTTGACGCCGCGCGGCTCCTCCCGGCGGCAACGATCAGTATGGCCAGATCGGGCGACGGCAGCTACCCCGTATATGCTGATGACGAAGGCCTGCGACCGATCAGGCGGGCGCTCTGACCACGGCCCGCAAACCACCCATCGGGCTGTCTTCAAGCGTGATGTCGCCACCATGGCTGCGGGCGATGTCGCGGGCGATCGAGAGGCCAAGTCCCGTTCCGCTGGCATCGAGATTGCGCGCTGCGTCCAGCCGCACAAAGGGTTTGAAGACATCGTCCCGGCTTTCCGGCGGAATGCCGGGGCCGTCATCGTCGATGACCACGGTCAGCCAGCCGTCGGTATGGCTGGCGTCGACGTGGATGTTTTTTGCGTAGCGCATCGCGTTGCCGACAACATTGTTCAGCAAGCGCGAAAACGCGTTCGGCCGAACGTGTATGTCAGTCCCGCCCGTCAACTCGGCGGTCAATTTGCGCTTTCTGAGCCGTGCCTCCTCGGTCAGCCGTTCAAGATAGGACCCAAGGTCGAACAGACCCGGATCCTCGGCCGCCTCGCCGCTGGCAAACGAAAGATAGCCTTCCAGCATCGACTGCATGTCGTTGATGTCGTCGTTCAGCGCTTCCGTGCCGGCGTTCGAACCGCTTAGCGCAAGCTGCAATTTGAAGCGGGTCAGGATCGTGCGCAGATCATGGCTGACGCCGGTCAGCATGGCGGTGCGCTGTTCGATCTGGCGCTCGATGCGCTCGCGCATCCGAATGAACGCAAAGCCCGCGCGGCGGACCTCTTCGGCGCCGCGCGGGCGAAAGTCGTCCGGCATCGGCCGTCCCTTGCCGAAACTCTCGGCGGCTTCGGCAAGTTTCATGATCGGACGGATCTGGTTGCGCAGGAAAGGAATGGCGATGGTCAGGAGCACGAGCGACGTGCCGACCATCCAGACCACGAAAATATGCGTGTTCGAGGCGTATGCCTGGCTGCGTCGGGCGAAGACCCTCAACACCCCCTGGTCAAGCTGAATCCTGATCTCGACGACGTCCGAATCCCCTACCGTATCAATCCAGAATGGGCGATCGATCCGACGCGTGATCTCCGTGGAGAGAATCCGATCGAGAATTGAAAAGAAAGGCCTGGGCTCGGGAGAGGGCAGCGGGCCGGATGGCAGCATATCGATGTTCATCGACAGACGTTGCTTGGCGATCCTGACGACGTTGGCGTAGTCGTCTTCCTGCGGAAACGTCTCGATCATGTCGATAATGGCGGCGATGTCGCGCGTCGTCGCGTTAGACAGGCGCTGCGTCACCGTCTGCCAGTGCCGCTCCATGAAGACGATCGTGATGACCGACTGAAGCAGGATCATCGGCGTGATGATGATCAGCAGCGACCGGGCATAAAGCCGCTTGGGCATGTAGAGCGCGACCAGCCGCCAGAATCTGTTCCAGGACCTGTGCATTGCGACGAGCGTCCGCCAGACGCGCGCGCCGATGCGGTTGTTTTCCGAGCGGTTGAGTTCCGTGGTGGTCATGCGCCTTATCGTAGCCTGGGCGTGCGGCAAGACTCCGCGGACCAGACACCTTTGCTATTCGATGCTCAACCGGTACCCGATACCGCGCACCGTCTGCAGCCAGACAGGATTGGCCGGATCGCGTTCGATCTTGCGCCTCAGACGATTGATCTGCACATCGATCGTGCGCTCGCCGACATCCGATTCATCGGAAACGAGCTGGTGGCGTGGAACGGTTTCGCCGGCGCGGCCCGCGAATATGGCAAGGATTTCCTGCTCGCGGTCGGTCAGCTTCATGATTTCCCCGCCCTTTTTCAGTTCGCGACGCGCGATCTGAAAAGTGTAGGGCCCAAAAACGAGTTGCTCGACTTTCGGAGTTTCGGCCGGGCCGCCACGTCGCAATATGTTGTTGATGCGCAGGATCAGTTCACGCGGATCGAATGGCTTGGGCAGATAGTCGTCCGCGCCGGCCTCCAGACCGGCGATGCGGCTGTCTGTTTCGGACAACGCGGTTAGCATAAGGATCGGTATGTCCTTTTCGGCGCGCAGCGATTTGGTCAGTTCGACGCCGCTCTCGCCCGGCATCATGACGTCGAGGATGAGCAGATCGAAATTCAATCCGACGAGCCTGCGCCGCGCCTCGTCCGCATTGCCGGCGACGGTGACGCGAAACCCGTTCTCGGAGAGATATTGCTTCAGCAGGTTGCGGATTCTGGTGTCGTCGTCGACCACCAGAAGATGCGGGGCATCGTCTCCTGGCGCGGCTGCCGCGCCGATGCTGTCAGTCTCCATGATCGCCTCCTGGCAAATTGCCTGGCAATTTGTCTATTTGCGCCAAAGACTCCGAATTGACCATTGCTTTCAGGAACATCTCTATTGCGCCGCGTTCCGCCGCATCAGTAGCCTGCAATGCATCATGGATGCGGCGCGACTGTGGCCTTGCCAGCGCCAACGCCAGGGAGCGGCCCTTTGCGGTGGGGTAGAGTTCGCGCTGCCGCCGGTCGCGAGGCCCCTGTATTTGAAGCACATGCCCGGTGTCGATCAACTGCTTGAGCACGCGCGACAGGCTCTGCTTGGTGATTTTCAGGACATCGAGAAGCTCGGCGACGTTGAGCCCCGGCATCCGGTTGACGAAATGCAGGACGCGGTGATGCGCGCGCCCGAAACCGTAGTCGGCCAATATCTCGTCCGGGTCCGACGTAAAGTCCCGGTAGGCGAAAAAGAACAGCTCGATGATGGCGAGATCGATGCCGTCCTCGGCGGTTATCGCTGTCCTGACGGGTTTGCCGTTGCGATCGTTCATCGGTTCCAGAGGCCTTTGCATGAAAAATACGTCAGCACTATTGACGTATTTTGAGTGCGATGGTAATTTTTGCCAAGCTTTTCGTGGAAATGCGAACGAAAAGGGTGGGTAGCGCGCGTTATGCGGCAGTTTCCGCGGTTTGCCTTGAAAACGCCGCGCAGCTAAACTCGGCTTGGTTCGCCATGCTGCGTCAGGCGACAGAAACTCGATCTGAATTGTTTGCGGGCGAGGCCCGCGGGAGGTTCTATCATGGCATCGGTTCCCTTCGACCAACTCGATGGCTTCATCTGGATGAACGGCGAATTTGTCCGGTGGGCTGACGCGAAAGTGCATGTGCTTACCCATGGCCTGCATTATGCGAGCTCGGTGTTCGAGGGCGAACGCGCCTATGGCGGCGAGATATTCAAACTCACCGAGCATACCGAGCGTCTGCATGAATCGGCGCGGCTTCTCGGCTTCAAAATCCCGTTCAGCGTGGGCGAAATCGACGATGCCTGCCGGACGCTGCTGCAGAAGCAGGGTTTCAAGGATGCCTATGTGAGGCCGATCGCCTGGCGCGGCAGCGAGTCGATGGGCGTCTCGGCGCAGAACAACCAGATCAACTGCGCGATCGCCATCTGGCAGTGGCCGAGTTATTTCGACCCTGCGCAGAAGCTCAAGGGCATTCGCCTCGACATGGCCGAATGGCGCCGTCCGGATCCCCGCACCGCTCCGTCGCGGGCAAAGGCCGCCGGCCTCTACATGATCTGCACGCTGTCGAAGCATGCGGCCGAAGCCAAGGGCTATGCGGATGCGCTGATGCTCGACTGGCGCGGGCAGGTGGCGGAGGCAACCGGCGCCAACATCTTCTTCGTCAAGGGCGGCAAGATCCACACGCCGGACCCCGACTGCTTTCTCAACGGCATCACCCGCCGGACGGTGGTCGATCTCGCCCGGAGCAGAGGTTTTGAGGTCATCGAGCGCGCCATCATGCCCGACGAACTCGAGGGTTTCGAGCAATGTTTCCTGACCGGAACGGCCGCCGAGGTGACGCCGGTGTCGGAGATCGGACCCTACCGGTTCGAGGTCGGCGAGATTGCCAAGACGCTGATGAGCGATTACTCGGCTGCGGTTCAGCCCAGGCACGCTATCGCCGCCGAGTAGGCGCCTGCGGCATTGCTTCCGAACCGGCGGCGTATTGCCGCCCGCTTTTGCTTGCGGTGAAACGGAGAAGGGGCAAGGCCATTTTCCGAACAGGTAATACGACCTGTGCCGAACCTCTCGACCTTGTCTCGAATTGCCTCCGGCAGGACGATTCAATCCAAAACAGAAAGGCTCCAGCATGGGCCGTCTCAACGCTGCAATCATCCCCGTTACCCCTTTCCAGCAGAATTGTACCCTGCTTTTCGACGACGTGGATAAATCGGGCGTGGTTGTTGATCCGGGCGGGGACGTCGACCAGATTCTCGCCGCGCTGAAGGAAAGCGATATCACGGTGTCGGCGATCTGGCTGACGCATGGCCATATCGACCATGCCGGCGGCGCGATGGATCTGAAGGACGCACTCGGCGTCGATATTGTCGGGCCGCACGAAGCCGACAGACTCCTGCTCGACAATCTCGAAATCCAGGCGAAACAGTTCGGCCTTGGCGGCGCGGTCCGCAACTGCGCGCCCGACAGATTCCTCACCGAAGGCGAGACCGTGTCGTTCGGCGAGCATTCCTTCGAGGTGCTGCATTGTCCCGGTCACGCGCCGGGGCACGTCGTGTTCTACAACCGCGCCGGCAAATTCGTCCATGTCGGCGACGTGCTGTTCCGCGGCTCTGTCGGGCGCACCGACCTGCCGGGCGGCGACCATGCGGCGCTGATCTCTTCGATCAAGGAAAAGCTGCTGCCGCTCGGCGACGACATCGGTTTTATTTGCGGCCACGGCCCCGGCGGGCGACTGGGCGAGGAACGGCGCACCAACCCATTTCTTACCTGATCGAAACGTCTCGCCAGCCTTGCTGGCCGACAAGCCGCCAGACCGGCTCGCTTCCATCAGAATCGCTGCGCCGCTCTATCTCTTTGTTGTCGCATCGGATTTATCCGAAAACCGCGTCGCACTTTTCGGTCCGATGCTTTAGTCAGCCGACCGTCAGATTGATCGCTTTCGGACCCTTGCCGTGCTTGTCCGGCTCGGTGTCGAACTGCACCTTCTGCCCGTCCTCCAGACCTTGAAGACCCGAGGCCTGCACGGCGGAAATATGAACGAAGACGTCCTTTGCTCCGTCTTCCGGCGTGATGAAGCCGAAGCCCTTGGCGTGGTTGAAGAACTTGACAGTGCCGGTCTGCGGCATGGGAAACTCCTCTATCCCATCATTGCGCTTGCCAGACGGGGTAGCGCCCGTGCTGTTCCGACCATTCACCGGAGGAGATAAAACAGCCTATGCCTGCCCGGTCTCGCCGGGTCTTTTCGGTTCGCAGTCGCCGGCCCTCAAATCTTGCCGTTCGTCAAGCCATCCCTCTCCGGGCCGCAAATGCCCGACGCTGAAAAGTCTGATTTATTTTCCGGAGATCGGCAAGCGAAACTTTTCCCGGCGAGGCATGCCGCAGCTAGATCGCCGTGCGTCCATCCGGACGCACAAAGGACGATCTAGCATTTTTGAATTAGCATCGGAATAATCCGAAAACCGGATTCCACTTTTCGGTTCGATGCTCTAGGTCAGGCAGCGCTGAGGTTGACGGCCTTCGGGCCCTTGCCCATGCGATCCGGCTCGACGTCGAACGAGACCTTCTGCCCGTCGACGAGGGTACGCAGGCCGGACGCCTCGATCGCCGAGATGTGGACGAACACGTCCTTGGCGCCGTCGTCGGGCGTGATGAAGCCGAAGCCTTTTGTTGCGTTGAAAAACTTTACAGTGCCGGTCTGCGCCATGGGGAAAACTCCTTCACCCGTTGCTCTACATCTGGTCCTTGCCGCATCGCTGGCAGGTTCCGGTGGTTGTCGGCGGCATGCGCGATGCGCATCGTTAAGCCCCCCGCCATAGCAGGGCCGTCAGATCTTCGCGGTCTCGGGGAAAGGGGTCGATCAAAGCGTTCCAGTCTCCGGGTCAGCAATTGCCCGAACACGCAAAATATCGCACGGAAACAGGCAGCGTGCAAGACGCGGCTACGTTGGGGAAACCGGGGCTAATCGGGGATTGCAAAGGCGCGCCGGAATCGGGAAGATCGGGCATGCCCGCGCCTCGGCGCCGGCCGGACGAGCAAAAGGAGAGGTTCGATGAGGTTGTCCCGAACGGTGTTCTCATGCGCCGGACCTGCGGCGGTCTTCGGCCTGGCGCTGCTTTCGGCCTGCACGGTCGTGGTCGAGGAGCCGCGGCCGGTGCCGGGTCCAGGCCCGCAAATCTGCACCAGGCAATACGATCCCGTCTGCGCCAGACGCGACGGCGAGCGCCGGACCTTCGGCAACGCCTGCGAGGCCGATCGCGCCGGATACGATATCATCCGACGGGGCGAATGCCGGCGCGACGTGGTGATCGAAGAAGAGCCGCGCTTCTGCACCCGCGAATACCGGCCGGTCTGCGGCCGCCGGGGGGATACGCTGCGCACCTTCGGCAACGAGTGCGAGGCGGATGCCGCCGGATATAGGGTGATCGACGAAGGCGAATGCTGAAAAAGTCTGTTCGTTAACTCTACTCCGCTGGCCATCTGGCGCAGTTTTCTACGCTTCCGGTGCTTACGTACCCAAAAGCACGCCCCGCTCCGGGTCTCGAAAACCACGCCATACTCGGCAGGACGCGTGCCAAACAGGCTCCAAGAGTTCCTCCCGGGACGTCGCCGCTGTTGTGGCGCCGCCCCTGGCCGTCCGGGTTCCCAGTCCGGGCGGCCGCTTTTTCGACGTTGGACGTCAAGAAAACGACCGAATGGTCGATCGACTTCGGGGAGGAAACGATGGCTACCAAACAGACCGGCACGCTGGCGCGTTTCATGCTGGCGCCTTCGGTGGTGCTGCTGTTGATCTGGATGATCGTGCCGCTGGCGTTCACCTTGTGGTTCTCCTTTCAGCAGTACAATCCGCTCAATCCGATCCGGGACGGGTTCGTCGGCTTTTCCAATTACGCGCTGTTTTATTCCAACCCCGCCTTCATTCAGTCGATCCTGAACACGCTAATTCTCGTCGGGGCCGTTCTCCTGATCACGGTGATCGGCGGCATTCTGTTGT
>JBGTLX010000621.1:0-4802 GCA_041743855.1 Rhizobiaceae bacterium
GGCGCGCGGTGCCGGCGCGCTTCTGCAACAGCCCGCCGACCACCGGAAAGCGCGCCGATCCGGACACGTCGAGGCCGGGCACGAGCCTTGCGATCTCGTCGGGATAGAGCAACTCGGCGTCGCCGCCGGAATGACGCATCGCGTTGCCGCGTCGCGCGGCGTCGTCGAGCTGCGCCGGGGTGTGCGCCAGGTTCAAAACGCCGCGCTGCGAGAACATGACATTGTAGTTGAGGTCGTGGGAGAGGTTCTCCCACAGTTTTACCGAATGGTCGTAGAAGCGGATGTTTTCGGGATGCAGATAGTTGGAGCGCACGATCGTCGTGTTGCGGCCGATGTTGCCCGAGCCGAGCCAGCCCTTTTCCACGACCGCGACATTGGTGACGCCATGTTCCTTGGCGAGGTAGTAGGCGGTCGCCAGCCCGTGCCCGCCGCCGCCGATGACGATCACGTCATAGGAGGGTTTGGGGGCGGGTTTGCGCCACGCCGGCTTCCAGTCGCGATTTCCGCTCAGCGCGTTTTTGAGCAGCGTATAGGCCGAGTATTCCCGCATTATTTCCGATCATCCGCTCATCGATGGCGGACACTATAGGCAGTCATGCGGAGCGCAAGCGAGGATTGCGCCATCGCCTTGCGTTGGGCCGACCTTGAAGCCGCTGCTTGCCGCAAAGTCCCGCCGTCTTTATCACGGCTGGACGACAGCTTTGCCCACCAGACGAGTCGCATCGGGATTATGCTTTTCATCCGACGCCTTGCGGCGCTGCTCCTGCTCCTACTTCCGGTTTGCCTGCCGATGCAGACGGCCGCGCAAGGCGTCGGCGGTTCAGGCCAGGCGCTTATCGACCAGCAGCGCGCGGCCATCGCCGGCTTCGTCCGCCAATCCGAAGAACTCGAGCGCCGGATCGGCGGCAACGCCAATGATGACGCCCGGCTTGTGGAAATCCGCGTCCAGCTCGAGGAACTGCATACGAATCTCCTGAGCAGCGCGGTGGCGTTCCGGCCGCTTCTGTCGGAGATCAATGCCGGCGTCGATCAGCTTGGCGCGCCGCCGGCGGCAGGCCAGCCGCCAGAACCCGAGATCGTCTCGGCTGAACGTCAGGAACTGACCGCCGAGAAGGCGGAAATCAACGCGGTGCTCGGCTCGGCCGAATCGCTTTCGATCCGCGTCAACGGGCTGATTGAACGGATCGGCACGCTGAGGCGCGATCTGTTCCAGAACCTCCTGACCAGGCGCTACGAGATAAACTACGCGCTGGCCGGCGAGGTCAGCCGAGCCTTCGTTAGCGAAACCGGGACGTTCTATCGCACCGTGTCGTCGTGGCTGCGGTTCATCGTCCAGTTCAAGCTTTGGCCGCTTCTGACAGCTACCTTCTTCGCCGTAGCAGCTGCGGCCGTGCTTCTGATCGGCGGCAGGCGGCTGTTCGGCGACGTTTTCGAAGCCGATGCCTCGGTTCAAGACCCAACCTATCTCAGCCGGCTTTCGGTGGCGTTCTGGTCGACGCTGCTGCCGACGGCGGCGCTCGGCGCGTTTCTCGCCGTGACCTACCTGCTGTTCGACTATTTCGGCGTGCTCAGGGGTGATATCGGGGCTATGCTGCTGGCGCTCTGCATCGTCGTCGGGTTGGTGTTCTTCGTCCACCGGCTCGGCAAGGCGGTGCTGTCTCCCGGTCTGCCGAACTGGCGGCTGATCCCGGTCGAGACGCGCGCGGCCAGGCCGCTGGTGGCGCTGGTCTCGGCGACCGCGTTCTTTACCGGTCTCGATTATTTCCTCAGCGCCGTTTACGAGGTCATGGGCTCGCCGCTTGCGCTTACCGTCGGCGAAAGCCTGGTGGCCACGGTCGTCATCGGCGTTCTGGTCATCCTGATCGGGGTCGTAAAGCCGTTCGCGGATGCCGACGGAACGCCGCGGCCGTGGCCTGCCCTTCTGCGTGCGCTGCTGTTCCTGCTCGGGGGCGTCACCATTGCCGCCGCGCTGTCGGGCTATATCGGCTTTGCGAAATTCCTGGCGCAACAGATCGTGGTCACCGGCGCGATCATCGCCACCATGTATATCGGCTTCCTGTCCGCGCGCGCTGTTTCGGAGGAAGGCGCATTTGCCCGCACGAAGCCCGGCCGCGCCCTGGAAAAACGGTTCGATCTGGACGAACCGACGCTGGATCAGGCCGGGCTGGTGGTCAGCGTCGTCATCAATCTGGGCATTCTTCTTGTCGGTCTTCCGCTGATCCTTCTGCAATGGGGATTTCAACCTGACGACATCCGCGCCTGGTTCTACAGACTGGCGACCGGATTCAAGATCGGCACGTTCACCTTCTCGCCGACCGGCATCGTCACTGGCGTGCTCGTCTTTCTGTTCGGCTTTTTCCTGACGCGCTGGTTCCAGGGCTGGATCGACGGTTCCGTGATGGCTCGCGGCAAGGTCGATACGGGCGTGCGCAATTCGATCAGGACCGTGATCGGCTATGCCGGTCTGGCGCTCGCCGCTTTGTTCGGTATTTCGGCGGCCGGCATCGACCTGTCGAGCTTCGCGCTTGTCGCCGGCGGCCTGTCGCTCGGCATCGGCTTTGGCCTGCAGAACGTGGTCTCGAACTTCGTTTCGGGCCTGATCCTGCTCGCCGAGCGTCCGTTCAAGGCCGGAGACTGGATCGTCGCCGGCGCAGTTTCGGGAACGGTCAAGAAGATCAGCGTGCGGGCGACCGAGATCGAGACTTTCCAGCGCCAGACCGTCATCCTGCCCAATTCCGAACTGATCAACAGCGCGGTCGGCAACTGGACCCACCGCAACAAGCTTGGCCGCGTCGATATCAAGGTCAATGTCGCATACGGCGCGGACGTCAAGCGCGCCCATGCGATCCTTTTTGAGATCGCGAAAAGCCATCCGCTGGTGCTGAAGAATCCCGAACCCTTCGTGCTGTTTTCCAATTTCGGGCCGGCCGCGCTCGAATTCGAGATCCGCGTCTTCCTCGCCGATGTCCTCAACGGCAACATCGTCCAGAACGATATACGCTTCGCCGTGCTCGACGCACTGGAGGAGGCCGGCATCGAGATTCCTTCCGCGCCGCGCGCCATGCCGCCCGTACCCGAAGCGGCGTGGCCAGCCGACGACGACAAGACCGAATCCGAATTCGCCGATGACAAGCACAGCGAGGATGCGACGATCAGCGCAGCAAAGGCCCTAAAGCGGAAAGGCAGACCCGAAAAACCCGACCCCGATTAAGCGGATTGCGGCGTGAATTCGGCATTCAGTTGCCGTTCAGATGGCTTGTCCTATAAGCTTCCATGCAAAGGCGACAATGCCTTGCGGCTTAACAGAGGCGGTGGAAACACCGGTATCGCCATGTTCAAGGCACTTGTCGTTTATACGGCGCTTCTCGCCGCGAGCGGTTCGGCGTTTGCGGCCAGCGCGGTCAATCTGGATGCCGAAACCGTTACGCTGATCGTCACCGAGGGCGGCTCGAAATCCGAACTTGCGGTGGCTGGCGGCGAGACCGTGGATTTCTGCCCCGGCGGCTGCTTCGTCACCATGCCCAACGGCGACCTCGAAGCGCTGACCGGCTCGGAAACAATCGAGATTTCGGGCGGCGTCGCCCGCATCAAGTAATCCGCGCTCCCGATCTGCCTTCAAGGCCGGGTGTTTGTCCGGCCTTTTTCGTTGCGCCCGCCAAGCCAGACGCCAAGTCGCGGGCCTTTTCCGGCGCGTCGCAAACAGGCTGCACTCTTGCCGCATCGCTCTATAGTCTGCGCCAAAATTCCACTTCGGAGCAGCGGGCAATGGCAGAGTTTCCGTCAAGGGCAAAAGTCGTCATCATCGGCCTTGGCGGCATCGTCGGCGCGTCCGTCGCCCATCATTTGATCGAGCGCGGATGGGACGATATCGTCGGCATCGACAAGTCCGGCATTCCGACCGACATCGGCTCGACGGCGCACGCCTCCGACTTTTGCTACACGACCAGCCATGATTTTTTGTCCTGCTGGACGACGCTCTACTCGATCGATTTTTACGAGAAGATGGGCCACTACGCCCGCATCGGCGGCCTCGAAGTGGCGCGCGTCGGCGACGACGGGCGCATGGAAGAGATCAAACGCAAGGTCGCGTCAGCGAAAGCGTTCGGCACACGCGCGCGGCTGATCAAGCCTGCCGAGATCAAGGAAAAATTCCCGCTCATCGAAGAGCACATGGTGCAGGGCGGTATTTGGGACCCCGATGCCGGCCTTGTCATCCCGCGTTCGCAGACAGTCGCCGGCAAGCTGGTCGACCAGGCGGAAGCTTCCGGCAAGCTCAAGGCCTTTGCCAACACGCCGGCCAAATCGCTCGTCATCGAGAACGGCCGCATCAAAGGCGTGGTCACCGACCGCGGCACTATTCAGGCCGACCATGTGGTGGTGTGCGCCGGCATCTGGGGAAGGCTTATCGCGGAGATGGCGGGCGAGGATTTGCCGGTCATGCCGATCGACCATCCGCTAACCTTTTTCGGCCCGTATACCGAGTTCGCCGGCACGGCTAAGGAGATCGGCTGGCCGTTGCTGCGCGACCAGGGCAATTCGGCCTATATGCGCGACACCGGCGACCCTAAAACCGCCGAAGGCGGCCAGATCGAATGGGGTTACTACGAGGAAACCAATCCGCGCCTTTGCCATCCGCGCGAGATTCTGGAAAAGCACCAGTCCCGCCTGTCGCCGTCGCAGCGCGACCTCGATATGGAGCAGATCATGGCGCCGCTCGAACGCGCCATGGAACTGACGCCGATCCTTGGCGAACTCGGCTACAACGAAAGCCATTCCTTCAACGGGTTGCTGCAGGTGACGAC
>JBGTLX010000622.1:0-5943 GCA_041743855.1 Rhizobiaceae bacterium
TAGATTTTGAGGATGGTGTTCTTGGTCGACAGATAGACCGGATAGCCGCGCAGCAGGCCGTAATTCAGCGACGCGCGGGCGAATTCGCGCACCGAGTCATCCAGGTTGTACATGCCCATCGCGATGCCGGCCGAGGGCGCGTCGAACACGTCGTAGTCGAGGGTCGTCCCGTCTTCGCCGACGAATTTCATCGTCAGCTTGCCCTTGCCCGGAAAGCGGAAATCGGTCGCGCGATACTGGTCGCCATAGGCGTGGCGGCCGACGATGATCGGCTTGGTCCAGCCGGGCACGAGGCGCGGCACGTTCTTCATGATGATCGGCTCGCGAAAGATCGTGCCGCCCAGAATGTTGCGGATCGTGCCGTTGGGCGATTTCCACATCTTCTTGAGCGAAAATTCCTCGACGCGCTGCTCGTCTGGCGTGATAGTTGCGCATTTCACGCCGACGCCGTGCTTTGCGATGGCGTTGGCCGAATCGATCGTGATCTGATCGTCGGTGGCGTCGCGGTTCTCCATGCCGAGGTCGAAATATTTGAGATCGATGTCGAGATAGGGATGGATCAGCTTGTCCTTGATGAACTGCCAGATGATGCGGGTCATCTCGTCGCCGTCGAGTTCGACGACCGGATTGTCCACCTTGATCTTCGCCATGTGAAATGCCTTCATTCTGGGGAGCCGGCCACGCCGGAAGCTTTGCGAATAGGGAATGCGGCCCCTATAGCAAAGCAGTCCGGAGCGCGCAAACCGCCGTTTTGAAACACGGACCAGACCGCGCGATCTTGCTCCCTATCCGGTTCCGTTTGTCCGTGATCCATGCAAAGAAAAATCGGCGAACGGCATGGATTGGCATGACAGGCAAACACAGCGGCAAGGACGCTTCGGGACCGGCGATCGTTCTGGTTGAGCCGCAGCTTGGCGAGAATATCGGCATGGTCGCGCGCGCCATGGCGAATTTCGGATTGTCGGAGTTGCGCCTGGTCAACCCCCGCGACGGCTGGCCGAACGAAAAGGCGGTTGCGGCCGCGAGCAAGGCGGTTCACGTCATTGACAGTGCTATCGTGTTCGACGATTTGCGCTCTGCCCTTGAAGACCGCAATTTCGTGGCCGCTACCACGGCGCGCGAGCGCGACGGTTTCAAACCGGTTCGCGGGCCGGTCGAGGCGGGGCGCGTGCTCCGGGTTCGAGCCGATGCCGGCCAGCGCACCGCCATCCTGTTCGGTCGCGAGCGGTTCGGCCTCTACAATGAAGAGATTGCGCTTGCCGACGAGATCGTGACCTTTCCGGTCGATCCGGATTTCGCCTCGCTCAACATCGCTCAGGCCGCGCTGCTGATGTCCTATGAGTGGATGAAGTCGGGGCTCGCTTCCGAGACCGAAACAGCCTTTGCCAGTCCCGAGATTGTGCCGGCCGACAAGAAGCATTTGCACGGGCTGCTGGCGCATCTGGAAGCGGCGCTGGATGCGCGCGGCTATTTCCGCCCGGCGGCAAAAAAACCAAAAATGGTCGACAATGTGCGGGCGGTGCTGACGCGTCCGGGCTTCGACCTCAAGGAAATCAAGGTGCTGCGCGGCGTTGTTTCCTCGCTGGATTATTTCTCGCCGCGCCAGCCGAAGGGCGCCGGCTACCCCGAGCGCAAGGCCGAAGCCGACAGCGCCGCCCATGGCGAAGGCGGTGACTACCGCCGCAAGCCTGCCGATCTCAAGGATGGGCCCAAAAATGGCTGACCGGCCGATACTGATGTTCGATTCCGGCATCGGCGGCCTGACCGTGCTGCGCGAGGCGCGCGTTCTGATGCCCGACCGGCGCTTCGTCTATGTCGCCGACGACGCCGCCTTTCCCTATGGCGCGTGGGAGGAGCCGGCGCTCAGCGCGAGAATACTCGATCTGTTCGGCAGGCTGCTGGAGCGCTTCACGCCCGAAATTTCGGTGATCCCCTGCAATACGGCGTCGACCCTGGTGATCAACGCGCTGCGGGAAGCGTTTCCGGGTCATCCGTTCGTCGGCACGGTTCCAGCGATCAAGCCGGCGGCGGAGCGGACGCGCTCGGGCTTGGTCTCGGTTCTGGCCACACCGGGCACGGTGAAGCGGCAATATACCCGCGATCTCATCACCCAATGGGCCGGAAAATGCCACGTGCGGCTGGTCGGCAGCGACCGTCTGGCGGCGCTGGCCGAGAGTTACATGCGCGGCGGACTGATCGACGAGGCGACGGTGCGCGACGAGATCGCGCCCTGCTTCATCGAGCACGACGGCGCGCGCACCGACATCGTGGTGCTTGCCTGCACGCACTACCCCTTTCTGGTCAACCGCATGCGCAAAACAGCACCCTGGCCTGTCGACTGGCTGGATCCGGCGGAAGCGATCGCAAGGCGGGCGTTGTCCCTGCTCGGACCATCCGGGGTTGAGGTTCGCGAGGCCGGCATGACCGGCGACGACATTGCCGTCTTCACCTCGGGCAAGGCCGATTTCGCCACCAGCCGGCTTATGCAGGGGTTTGGGTTGATGGTTTCGGAATAGACGGGGAACACAAATGGTTCCCGGCGAGTTCCTGCGCTGTTCAATTCGGGAGAAAATGATGCCTGCCATGTCGAAAGCCCAGCAGAAAGCCGCCGGCGCCGCTCTCTCGGCCATGCGCGGTGAAACCAGAAAGAGTTCGCTCAAAGGCGCATCCAGAGGAATGGCCGAGTCCATGAGCGAAAAGCAGCTCGAAGAGTTGGCCGAAACCAAACGCAAAGGCCTGCCGGAAAAGAAGTCGAAGGGCTGACCCTCCCCGATGGCAGGCTCTTGCAGCGGCTTAAGCCGCCTTGGATGCTTCCAGACGGTCGGCGTTATGCGACAGCCAATCTTCGAGGCGCTGCGGCTTGCGGCCCGTCAGCGTCTCGAAATCGCCCGAACCGCCCTCGAACAGGCCGGCCTTGGCGGTTGCGTCGAACGAGCCAAAGACCTCGGCCACCGGTGTGGGCACCCCAGACGCGACCATGCCTTGGATCAGTCCTTCAAGCGGCACGTCTATCACGGCGAGTGGCTTGCCGGTCGCGTCGCTCACCAGCTTGCCGATTTCGGAGGTTGTGTACGCGACCTGTCCGCCTAGCGTCAGGGTGCGCCTGCCGTTGAAATTGTCCGCGAGAGCGGTTGCGGCGGCGAGCGCCAGATCGTCGCGCGCAATGTAGGCCAGCCGACCGTCGCCGGCGGCGCTGTACCATTGGCCCGAGGCAAGGGCGCTCGGCATGGTGAGGAACAGGTTCTCGAAATACCAGTGGTTCCGAAGGATCGTCCAGCCTGGGATGCCGCTCTCGGCAATCGCTTTCTCCGTGCCGGCATGATCGGGCGCGAAGCTGACGAGCGAATGTTCGGCTTCGGGCAACGAGGTATAGACGACGTGCTCGATTCCGGCTGTCGCGGCGGCCCTCACCGCGGCGCGGTGCTGGCGCAGCCGCGTACCCGCGCCGTCCAGCGCGTTTGTGCTGATGATCAGGAGGCGTTTCACGCCGGCAAATGACTGCGCCAGCGAGGCGTCATCGTCGAAATCCGCTTCGCGCGCCGTCACGCCGCGCGAGACCCAAGCCGACAGCGAGCCCGGCTTGCGGGAGGCTGCGACGACCCGGCTTGCCGGGATCCCAAGCGTGTCGATGAGATGATGGAGGACGCGCTGGCCCAACTGGCCGGAAGCGCCGGTGACAAGAAGATTGGTCATGGTCTGCATTGTCCTTGTTGACACTAGTCTCAAAATGAGAGCAGGTGCCATATATGCTTATCTTGCAACATCCGTAAGACGGCAGTTTTCAGGAACCAGGTTACCCGTGAGGAACCATCGATGATGGACAAGGCGCTGATCGCAGCACGGTTCAAGGCCGGCGCCGCGATGGCCGATGGCCTGGCCAACTGCCCGATCCGGGACGTGCTGGACCAGATCGGCGACAAATGGAGCACGCTCATGCTGTCGCTGCTGGGCGAGAAGCCGTATCGCTTCGGTGAATTGCGGCGCGCGGTGCCCGATATCTCGCAAAGAATGCTGACCCAGACCTTGCGCGACCTGCAGCGCGACGGCTTGGTCAGCCGCCACGTCTATCCCACGGTGCCGCCTGCAGTCGAATATCGGCTGACCCCGCTCGGCCATTCCCTGCTGGAGCCGCTGTCGCATCTGATCCGCTGGGCCGACGTCCATCACGACGAGATCCGTGCCGCGCGCGGAGAGTTCGCGGCGGCCTGAAACCGGGCGCGCCCAATCCGCCCGTAGGCATTGACTTTGCGGCCGTTTGCTCCTAGTCACCTGCCAGCGCCGGGCAGCGATGCCCGGTGTTTACTTTTATTGCCGCAAGACCGGACGGAAAACCGCTTACACTCTATCTCTGGTCTTGCTTCTGACGTGTCCCGTGGGTTTTCTTTCTCTTTTTGCTAAGAAAAACCCTGTCAGGCTTCGAAAACGGAGGCCAGAGGAGGGCGCGTTTCCTTCGCTCGTGACATGAGGTTACGGGCCTATTCTTTTGAAAGGGAATGCGAATGAGCAAGCGCGAATCCGCGAAATACAAGATCGACCGCCGTCTCGGCGAAAACATCTGGGGCCGTCCGAAATCCCCGGTCAACAAGCGCGAATACGGTCCCGGCCAGCACGGCCAGCGCCGCAAGGGCAAGCTTTCCGATTTTGGCCTGCAACTGCGCGCCAAGCAGAAGCTGAAGGGCCATTACGGCGACATCTCGGAAAAACAGTTCCGCAAGACCTACGAGGAAGCCGACCGCCGCAAGGGCGATACGCCCGACAACCTGATCGGCCTGCTCGAGGCGCGTCTCGACGCGGTCGTCTATCGCGCCAAGTTCGTGCCGACCATTTTCGCGGCGCGCCAGTTCGTCAACCACGGCCATGTGAACGTCAACGGCCGGCGCACCAACATCCCGTCCTACCGCTGCAAGGCCGGCGACGTGATCGAGGTCCGCGAGAAGTCGAAGCAGCTTGTCATCATTCTGGAATCGGTTCAACTCGCCGAGCGCGACGTGCCCGACTACATCGAGGTCGATCACAACAAGATGGTCGCCACCTTCGTGCGCGCGCCCGGCCTCGCTGACGTGCCGTTCGCCGTGCAGATGGAGCCGAATCTCGTCGTCGAGTTCTACTCCCGCTAAGAGCCCGCCTGCTAATTCTACCCTGCCGGTCATCTGACGCGGTTTTCTCCGCTTCCGATGCTCACGGACCCAAATGTCCGCTGCGCTTCGGCTCTCGAAAACCACCCCATATGCCTCGGCAGGGCGAATTATCAGACAGACTCTTGCTTGGCCACTGCATGAGGCCGCCTTCGGGCGGCCTTTTCTTTGCGCGGGCGCTCGGCTATTGCGAGGACGACGCTGAAAGATTCGATGCGCCATGAACACGATGCCTGAACCGATGGCCGACCCGGGCGAGGCGATAGGCCACGCGCTGTTTGCCGACAGCCCGTCCTCGGTCGAGTTCAACAAATTGCGCAAGCGGCTGGTGCGCCAGGCGCGGGAAGCCATCGACCAGTTCGCCATGGCCAGGCCCGGCGACCGCTGGCTGGTGGCGCTGTCGGGCGGCAAGGATTCCTACGGGCTGCTGGCGATCCTGCTCGATTTGAAATGGCGAGGGCTGCTGCCGGTCGAGCTTCTGGCCTGCAATCTCGATCAGGGCCAGCCCAACTTCCCGAAGCACATCCTGCCGGACTATCTGGCCTCGATCGGCGTCGCCCACCGCATCGAATATCGCGACACCTATTCCATCGTCACCGACAAGATCGCCGAGGGCGCCACCTATTGCTCGCTCTGTTCGCGGCTCAGGCGCGGTCATCTCTATCGCATCGCGCGCGAGGAAGGCTGCTCGTCGCTGGTGCTCGGCCACCACCGCGAGGACATTTTGGAGACGTTCTTCATGAACCTCTTCCACGGCGGCAGGCTGTCGACGATGCCGCCAAAGCTGCTCAACGACGACGGCGATGTC
>JBGTLX010000623.1:0-1901 GCA_041743855.1 Rhizobiaceae bacterium
GCGCCGGGACGCGGATGCGGCCGCTCCTTCAGCCCGGCAATCTGCTGCGCGCGCATTGGCGGGCGCGGCTGGACGATCATCTCGGCACCTTTACCGTCGAGGGTCTCGCGCTGCGCGCCGGGTCGCTGTTCTCGAGTTCGCATGCGCTGTTTGCCGTTGCTCATCTTGCGGCCTTGGCGCGGCTTTTGCCGGAGCGCGATCCGCATGAAATCGTCTTCGACAGCCTTGAAACTATCGTGACGCATTTGGGCGATCCGGGTGTCGCCGCCGGGCTCGCCGTGCGGTTTGAGTTGCTGATGCTGTCCGAACTCGGCTTCGGTCTCGACCTTCAATCCTGCGCAGCGACCGGCGCCGAATCCGATCTTGTCTATGTTTCTCCCAAATCCGCGCGCGCCGTTTCGCGCGCCGCCGGCGAACCGTGGCGCGACCGGCTGCTGAAACTGCCGGATTTTCTGGGCGCCAACCCCGATGGCGCCGTCAGCGCGAGCGATATCGAAAACGGATTCGGGTTAACCGGGTTTTTTCTGGCGCGGCATGTGCTGGAGCCGCGAGGCCTGATGATGCCGGATGCGCGCGCGCATTTCATTCAGGCCGTGCGGCGCGCTTTGCCCGCGGCAGCGTAACCGTCGGCTACAAACAAAAATGGCCGGCCCCGAGGGGGCCGGCCACGATCTACGTCAAGCGCCGCGTTCGATCAGTGGCAAACGCGCTCGCGCCAGCAACGCTGATAGGGGTAATGGCCCGAACAGCGGCGAACGTAATGGCAGGCCTGCCGATATCCGCCGCCGCCGCCATAACCGCCGCCGTAACCACCATCGTAACCGCCGCCATACTGCGCCTGCTGGATCAGGCCTTGCAGGTTCAGGGCGGTGCCGAAACTCTGGTTACCGACCGGAGCGGCTGTCGCGGCAGCAGACGCGGCCAAGCTAATGCCGCCGGCAAACAGGACCGTAGCGAGAAGCTTCTTCATATCCTGGTCTCCCTTTCGTAACGTGACGCGCGATTGGTCATCGCGCATCGACCCGGCAGCAAAAGCCGCCTTTTGAATTGGCCACGCCGTTATCGATCGGGCGCGGCCTCGTGATTTCCACCCTGCCGCAACCGTGTCCCCAAAGCGGCGAGAACAAGATGTTAGCATGAAATCGGCAAACCACCCTGAGAATTTTCTCTCCGGTGGCCGATAAATCCTCTGTGACAGCTTGCTTGTCTCGAGCCCTGAAGCGCCTGGTTCAGGCATTGCAACGGCCATGAGGATTAGGTCGGAACCAGACTGAATTGTTTCCACCGTGATCGTTCATCCCTTGTTCATTGGAATTTTGCGGGTTACCGAACCGCATGGGCACACGGCTGATTCCACCTCCGGACAAGGACGTTCAGGAGATTGCTTTGCGGGAAGCGCTTGAGGAGCGCTACCTCGCCTATGCCCTTTCGACCATCATGCACCGTGCGTTGCCGGATGCGCGGGATGGTCTGAAGCCGGTTCATCGGCGCATCCTTTACGGGATGCGTCTGCTGCGTCTCGATCCCGGCGCGACACCGAAGAAGTCCGCCAAGATCGTCGGCGACGTGATGGGTAATTTCCATCCGCATGGCGACCAGGCGATCTACGATGCGCTGGTGCGGCTGGCGCAGGATTTCTCCTCGCGCTATCCGCTGATCGACGGGCAGGGCAATTTCGGCAATATCGACGGCGATAACGCCGCCGCCTACCGCTACACCGAAGCGCGCATGACCGAGGTCGCGCGCCTTCTGCTCGACGGCATTGATGAAAACGCCGTCGACTTCCGGCCCAATTACGACGGCCTGTCGGAAGAGCCGGTCGTGCTGCCCGGCGCGTTCCCGAACCTGCTCGCCAATGGCTCGCAGGGCATCGCGGTCGGCATGGCGACCTCGATCCCGCC
>JBGTLX010000624.1:0-10423 GCA_041743855.1 Rhizobiaceae bacterium
ACATTCAGGCTGCGGCCGCCGCCGGGCATCGGGATCAGCAGGCGGGCATCGGCGCAATCGTGGACCGGGTCTGGCACACCGGCCGTTTCGCGGCCGAACAAAAGGATGTCGCCGGTTTCGAACGCAAACTCCGTGTAGGGCAGGGCGGCTTTGGTCGAGAACAGGATCAGCCGTCGCGCCTGGCCTCTGCGCCAAGCGTCGAAGGCGGCAAAATCGAGATGGCGGGTCAACGCCGCCATCTCCAGATAGTCCATGCCGGCGCGCTTCAAATTGCGGTCGGAAAGATCGAAGCCGGCCGGCTCGACGATGTCGACGCCAACGCCGAGACAGGCCGCAAGGCGCAGGATCGTGCCGGTGTTGCCGGCGATATCAGGCTGGTAGAGCGCGATGCGCAATCCCTGCGGCATTGGATGTTCCTGATCTGTGGCGGCCGCGCAACAGGCGCGGCGAACCGTCGCAAAAGTCGCCACCGGGAGCTAGCCATTTCGGGCAGAACGGTCTATAGGGCGTTCACTCGAAACTCGAACCGATGGAGGGGTCAATGGATTTGATGATGACTATAGACATTCACCGCCCCACCCGTGGGCGCACTGCCTGACGGCGGTTTCGGTTCGACGCTTTTCGACATTTCAAGACAGCATCGTCTCGTCTCCCGCCGGAACGTTTTTTCCTGTTCCGAAGGATTCCCACGATGTACCCTTTTCCGCCGAAAGGGCGAAGAGCCCTCTTCATCGTTCACGATCCGAAGCTCCATGCATGGACGCTTCGGATCGGCTACCAGAACGGTTCATCCGATCAGCCTGACGGTCGCCGTCCGTATCGCGGGATGCTGCCGGATGTCGATTTTGCTCGGCTTGTGCCCGATCCGAACCATAGATCGCTGTTTCGCCGGATCCTCGATCTGATCCGGCGCGAGCGGGGATCACGAGAGCCGGAATCCAATTCTGACGCCTCGGTGTCAGGATTGTCGGCCGGCCGCGTCGGCAAAACTGTCTTTGCGCCCTATGTTGGGTCCAGCGTTCGAGACGCTTCGGATTCGGCACGGGCATCGCAAGCCAGGGGTCGCGCGGCCTGACAGGGCGACCCGAAAACAATTGAGAAAGACGACCATGTTTCGCTGGTTCGAAAGCAAGCTGAATCCGTTTCCACCGGAAGAACCGGTCGAGCCGCCGAGGACGCTCGTCGCCTTTTGCCTACATTACACCAGAGGCTCCTGGCCTTACATCGTCACGGCTGCGCTGCTGATGTCGGCCATCGCCATCACCGAAGTCTGGATGTTCGCTTTTCTAGGCAACATCGTCGATTGGCTGTCGTCGCAGAACCGTGAAACCTTCCTCGCCAACGAAGGCTGGAATCTTGCCGGCATGGCCTTCGTCGTGGCCGTGTTCCTGCCTGCCATGGTGTTGGTCCATTCGTTGCTCAGCCAGCAGACGCTGATGGGCAACTACCCGATGCGCATCCGCTGGCAGGTGCATCGCTACCTGCTGAAGCAGTCGATGACGTTTTACCAGGACGAGTTCGCTGGCCGCATCGCCACCAAGCTGATGCAGACGGCGCTCGCAGTGCGCGAATGCGTGATCAAGCTGATCGACGTGCTCAACTACGTGATCGTGTATTTTCTGGGAATGCTGTTCATCGTGGCCTCCGCCGACTGGCGGCTGGCGGCGCCGCTGGCCGTCTGGGTCGTCGCCTATATCGGCCTGCTTACCTATTTCATTCCGCGGCTGGGCAAGGTTTCGGAAGAACAGGCTGATGCACGCTCAACCATGACCGGGCGCGTGGTCGACAGCTACGCCAACATCCAGACGGTAAAACTGTTCAGCCATGCTCGCCGCGAGGCCGGCTTCGCGCGGGAAGGAATGGCGGGCTTTCTGTCGACGGTCTATCGGTCGATGCGGCTGGTAACCCAGCTTTACGGCGTGCTGTATCTCTTGAATTCGCTGCTTCTGCTTGCTGTCGGCGCGCTGGCTATCCGGCTCTGGCTTGTCGAAACGGTCACGATCGGCGCTGTGGCGGTGTCCATCGGCCTCGTGCTTCGGCTGTGGGGCATGTCGCAGTGGATCATGTGGGAAATGTCCGGCCTGTTCGAAAATGTCGGCACCGTGCAGGACGGGATTACCTCGATCTCGCTGCCGCGCGTCGTCGAAGACCGGCCTGATGCTCAAGACATTGTTGTTCCGAAAGGCGAGATCCAGTTCGACCGGGTCGGGTTTCACTACGGCAAGGGCAAGGGCATCATCGGCAACCTGTCGCTCACCGTCAGGCCCGGCGAAAAGGTCGGCATCGTCGGGCGTTCCGGCGCCGGCAAGTCGACGCTGGTCAATCTGCTGCTGCGGTTCTACGACCTCGAAAGTGGCCGCATCCTGATCGACGGGAAGGACATAGCGGCCGTCACGCAAGAAAGCCTCCGGGCAAATATCGGCATGGTCACGCAGGATACGTCGCTGCTCCACCGCTCGGTGCGCGACAACATCCTCTATGGCCGTCCCGACGCGACCGAAACTATGATGATCGAGGCGGCGCGCCGCGCCGAGGTCATGGATTTTGTCACCGGGCTTGGCGACCCCAAAGGCAGGAAAAGCTTCGACGCGCATGTCGGCGAGCGCGGCGTAAAACTGTCCGGCGGTCAGCGCCAGCGCATCGCGATTGCCCGCGTCATGCTCAAGGATGCGCCGATCCTCATTCTGGACGAGGCGACGTCGGCGCTGGATTCCGAGGTCGAGGCGGCGATCCAGGAGAACCTCTACCGGCTGATGGAAGGCAAGACGGTGATCGCCATTGCTCACCGCCTGTCGACCATCGCGGCGATGGACAGGCTCGTCGTGATGGACCGCGGCCACATCATCGAAGAAGGCTCGCACGAGGAACTTGTTGCACGGAGCGGGCTTTATGCCCAGTTGTGGGAACGGCAGTCCGGCGGTTTCCTGTTGCATGACGAACCGGCCGATCCAGCCGCAGCAACCGAAGAACCGGTAAAGGACCAAGCCGCCGAATGATCATGGATGCCGTTTACAGGTGGTTCGAGAACTGGGTTTATCCGTTCCGGGAACCCGGCAATCTCCGGCCACCGGGGACGGTATGGGGGTTCATCTGGCACTATGTCCGGCAGGCCAAGGTCGCCTTCTTCGCCATGCTGGTCATCGGCGGCCTGACTCCGCTGATCGAGGCCGGTCTGTTTTATTTCGTCGGCCGGCTGGTCGATATCCTCGACATTGCGGCCACGGAGCGAAGCTGGGCGGCGCGGTGGGAGACGGCTGGCTCGGAACTTATTTTCATGGCGGTCACCGTGCTCGTGCTGCGCACCATCGTCGTCAGCCTGACGGCGCTGGTCGACGAGCAGACGATTACGCCCGGATTCTACAATCTGGTGCGCTGGCAGGCGCACCGGCATGTCTCGCGCCAGTCCTATTCGTTCTTCCAGAACGATTTCGCCGGCCGCATAGCCACCAAGGTCTGGCAGGCGGGGCAGGCGACCGGCGATTTGATGCACAGCTTCATCACGGTCGTCTGGTTCATGATCATCTACACGGTGACGACGCTGGCTTTGGTCGCCGACCTCGATCTGCGGCTTGCGGGTCTGGTTGTCATCTGGATCGCCGGCTTCAGCTTTCTCGCACGGCGCTATCTGCCAACGATCCGCAAGCATGCGGAGGCGACGGCCGAGGCCGGTTCGATGATCAATGGCCGGGTGGTGGACAGCTATTCCAATATCCAGACGCTGAAGCTGTTCGCCGCCGACGGCGACGACGGCTACATCCGCAATGGCTTCGACCGCTACCTCGCGGCGCTAAAACCCTTTACGCGCAATCTTACGGGCGTTCGGATCGCGCTGACGACGCTCTCCGGCGTGATGATCGTGGCCATCGCTGCGTTGTCCATCCATCTCTGGATCGGGGGCAATATCACCGTCGGCGCGGTGGCCTTCACGCTCGGGCTGGTGCTCCGTCTCAACATGCTGCTTAACCGTCTGATGATGCAGCTCAACGGCATCCTGAGGGCGCTGGGGGTGCTCGAAAACTCCAAGGCGCTGATCTCGCAGCCCCTGTCGTTGATCGATTGCCCGGACGCCCAGCCGATCAAAATTACCGGCGGTGAAATACGTATAAAAAATGGTTCGTTTCACTACGGCAAGGGATCGGGCGTGCTGGATGGGGTCGATCTCGTCGTCCGGCCGGGAGAAAAGGTCGGGCTGATCGGGCCTTCCGGCGCGGGCAAGACGACTTTGATCAATCTGATCCTCCGGCTCTACGACCTCGAGGACGGAAAGATCCTGATCGATGGACAGGACGTCGCGTCGGTTACGCAGGATTCGCTGCGCGCCGGCATCGGCGTGGTCAGCCAAGATACCGCGCTGTTCCACCGCTCGCTGCGCGACAATATCAGGCTCGGCAAGCCGAACGCATCCGACACCGAGGTGATGGCCGCCGCGCGAAAAGCCGAAGCGCATGCGTTCATCGGCGAGCTTCGCGACAACAAGGACCGCTCCGGCTACGACGCCTATGTGGGCGAGCGCGGGGTCAAACTCTCCGGCGGCCAGCGGCAGCGCATTGCGATGGCGCGCGTTTTCCTCAAGGACGCGCCTATATTGGTGCTCGACGAAGCGACTTCGGCGCTCGACTCCGATGTCGAGGCGGCCATCCAGGAGAACCTTCACAGGCTGATGCAGGACAAGACGGTCATCGCCATCGCCCATCGCCTCTCGACCATTGCGGCGCTCGACCGGCTCGTAGTGCTGGATGGCGGGCGGATCGTAGAACAAGGCACGCATGACGAGCTTGTGGCGTTCGACGGACTCTACGCTCGTCTATGGAAGCGTCAGTCCGGCGGGTTCCTTTTTCACGAGGACCATCTCGAAGAAACGAGGCCGGCGGAGTGAGCGAAGGCAGCTTCCGTGACAATCTCTGGCGCCGTGCGGAAGGCCAGATCGACCCATTTCAAGACACCGAGCGGGAAGTGCTGCCGGAAAACGCCTGGGCGTTCATCCTCTATTTCGCGCGTCAGGCAAAAGGGCCGTTCATCCTACTGCTCATCGTCGGCGGGCTGGCGGGCGCGGTCGATGCCGGGCTTTATTGGTCGGTCGGGTGGCTGATCGACCTGCTCGACAATGCGAACCCCGCAACCCTCTTCGCCGATCACTGGCCGGAACTGGCCGCCCTTGCGGCGCTGCTGCTGGTGGTGCGCACCGTGGTGATGATCGCCTCGGCCGTTGTCGAGCAGCAGATCATCGTGCCCGGCTTCTACTCGATGGTGCGCTGGCAGGCCTTCCGGCGCGTCATCGAGCAGCCCTACGATTTCTATCAGAACGATTTCGCTGGGCGCATCGCCACCAAGATCATGCAGGGAGGCGAGGCCGTCGGCGACTTCATCGTCAACATCCTGCAGACCATCTGGTCGTTCCTGACCTTCTTCGTGCTGGCGATCACCATCCTTATCACGCTCGACCCGCTGATGGGCCTGGTAGTCGCACTTTGGTTCCTCGGCTATGTCGGCATTATTCGCTTCCTGCTGCCGGAGATGCGCATGGCCGGCCGCGAAACCGCTGACCAGCGCTCGATTTTCAACGGCAGGCTGGTCGACGCCTTTACCAACATCATGGCGGTAAAACTGTTCGACAGCGGCCGTCGCGAGCATGCCTATGTGCGTGACGGGCTGGAGAGTTTTCTCGTCGCGGTGGTCAGGCTGACGCGCGCGGTCACCACAGTCCGCTCGTCAGTCGCCATCCTCAACGGCTTCATGATGAGCGCCGTGGTGATGATCGCGGTGTGGAAATGGACCGGCGGCGGAATCTCGACGGGCGCGATCGCGGCAGCGCTTGGCCTGGTGTTCCGGCTAAACCAGATGTCGGGCTGGATGATGTTCAACATCAACGGCTTGATTCGCAACTATGCGACGGTGCAGGACGCAACCCGCACGATTTCGGTGAGGCCCGCCATTCGCGATGCTGGGGACGCGACCACCTTACCGAAGGCCAAAGGCGACATCCGCTTCGAGAACGTGTCGTTCCACTATGGCAAGGGCGGCGGCGTAATAGACAATCTCAACCTGCATATCCGGGCTGGAGAACGGGTGGCGCTTATCGGGCCATCCGGCGGCGGCAAGACGACGATCGTCAATCTGGCGCTCAGGCTGTTCGACGTCGAGAGTGGCCGCATCCTGATCGACGGGCAGGATGTACGGTCTGTCACCCAAGCGTCATTGCGCGCGCAATTCGGCGTGGTCAGCCAGGACGCCATGCTGATGCACCGCTCGATCCGCGACAATATCGGCTATGGAAAGGCGGGCGCATCTCAGGCGGAGATCGTCGACGCGGCGAAACGCGCCTCGGCCGACGACTTCATCACGGGCGTGGCCGACCCGCGCGGACGGCAGGGCTATGACGCCCATGTCGGCGAGCGCGGCGTCAAGCTGTCGGGCGGACAGCGCCAGCGTGTGGCCATCGCCCGCATGATGCTCAAGGACGCGCCGATCCTGATTCTCGACGAGGCGACCTCGGCGCTGGATTCGGAAGTCGAGGCCGCGATCCAGGACAATCTCTACCGGCTTATGGAGGGCAAGACCGTCATCGCCATCGCGCACCGGTTGTCAACGATCGCGGCGCTCGACCGGCTGATCGTTGTCGATGAGGGCAAGATCGTGGAAGAGGGATCGCATGACGAACTGATTTCCCGCGGCAGGCTCTATGCGCAATTGTGGAAGCGCCAGTCTGGTGGGTTTCTGGCCAACCGGTTGGCGGCGGAATAGGACGGGGCGGTCATGTCGGTGAGATCGCCGGAGGGGCTGCCATCATTGCTTTCCGCCGAAACCAACCTGGATGCGATGGGCCAGGAGATTCTTGCCGAAAAAGCCGCTTCGCTCGGACAGGCCGGCCGCAAAGTCGAGCTGTGTTTAGAGCGGCTGCGCTCTTATGAGGGCGATGGCGAGCGCCGGGCTATGCTGCGGAGCGATGCGGCGGCTGCGGTCTATGCCTATTTCATTCAGCGGGAATTGTGCGGATTTCGCCGGCACGACGACGTCATTCGGGACTACAAAATCCCCAGGGAAGTCCTGGTCAGGCTCGGAGCCAGATAAGCACTCGTCACTCCAGCCATTCGGTGATGAACGTGCCGTTCTCGTGGATGTCGGTCGTTTCCAGCGGGCCAGGGCCGAGGTTGCTGAACTTGTGCGGCGTATTGGGTGGGACGATCAGAATCTGGCCGGCGCAAGCGGCAATCTCCTGATCGCCGACGGTGAATACGCCGTGGCCGGCGCGGATGATAAATGTCTCCGCATAGGGATGCCGATGCAGGCTCGGCCCATCGCCGATGTCCGGCAGGACGTTGAAGATCAGGCAGATGTTTGCGCCGTAAACCCCGCATTGCAGTTCGCCCTTCCAGTCGTTGGCGGTTTCGGCCCATTCCTCGCGTTCGATGAGATGCGTCATGGGGCGCAAGATACCTGGCGTTCCGACGTGCTGTCGAGATGAAGGAGGCTCCGGTTTGCCGTTGATTTTCGGTCATTTTCGAAATGACCGGAAGCCACCCGACGCCGCGCGGGATCACGGTGGTTTCTCGCCCCGCGACAATCTGCCCCGACCCCGCCTGCCGTCTGGACAAGCACGGGCTTCACGCATAAACCAAATTCGAATCTACCGGAGGAAATTGCCGGTCCGACCGACACCGTCTGCCCGATTGGTACTGCGGACGAGACTAACGCCGTCCTTCGGCAATAGCGAAGCGAAAGGAATTTCATTCCGTGAGCGCTAACGAAGCGAGCGACCCGAATCGCAGGGATTTCCTCTACGTCGCCACGGGAATGGCGGCAGTGGTGGGCGTCGCTGGTTTGGCCTGGCCTTTCATCGATCAGATGCGCCCCGACGCCTCGACGCTGGCGCTGGCCACCATCGAGGTCGATGTCTCCGCGCTCGAGCCTGGCATGTCGCTTACCGCCAAATGGCGCGGCAAACCGGTATTCATTCGCAACCGCACGCCGGAAGAGATCGAAGCCGCCAAGGCCGTTCAACTCGATGAACTCAAAGATCCAGTGGCCCGAAACGCCAATATCGCGCCCGGTTCACCTGCCACCGACACCGACCGTTCGGCAGGAGAGGGCAAGGAAAACTGGATCGTCATGATCGGTTCGTGCACGCATCTCGGATGCGTTCCGCTAGGCCAGTCGGGCGATTTCGGCGGCTGGTTCTGCCCCTGCCATGGCTCGCATTACGATACGGCGGGGCGTATCCGCAAAGGCCCGGCGCCGACCAACCTGGCCATTCCGAATTTCCAGTTCGTTTCCGACACAATTCTGCGGATTGGCTGAGAGGAATATCCCGATGAGCGGTGGACATTCGAGCTATACGCCCAGGACCGGCATCGGACGCTGGGTCGATGCACGCCTGCCGCTGCCGCGGCTGGTGCATGACAGCTTTGTTTCCTATCCGGTGCCGCGCAATCTGAATTATGCCTACACGTTCGGCGGCATCCTTTCGATCATGCTCGTCTCGCAGATCCTGACTGGCGTGGTGCTTGCCATGCACTATTCGACGGACACGACACTCGCTTTCGGTTCGGTCGAAAAGATCATGCGCGATGTGAATTCGGGCTGGCTTTTGCGCTATCTCCATTCCAACGGAGCGTCGTTCTTCTTCATCGCAGTCTATCTCCATATCTTCCGCGGTCTCTACTACGGCTCTTACAAAGCGCCGCGAGAGCTGTTGTGGATACTCGGCTGCATCATCTATCTCCTGATGATGGCCACCGGTTTCATGGGCTACGTGCTGCCTTGGGGCCAGATGAGTTTCTGGGGCGCGACCGTCATCACCGGCTTCTTTACGGCGATCCCGCTGGTGGGCGAATGGATCCAGCAACTCCTGCTAGGCGGGTTCGCGGTCGACAATCCAACGCTGAACCGCTTTTTCGCACTGCATTATCTGCTGCCTTTCATGATCGCGGGCGTGGTGGTGCTGCATGTGTGGGCGCTGCATGTGGTCGGCCAGACCAATCCTACCGGCATCGAGGTGAAGTCGAAGACCGACACGCTCGCCTTCACGCCCTATGCGACGGTCAAGGATGCGTTCGGGATGCTCGTGTTCCTGCTGATTTTCGCCTATTTCGTCTTCTACATCCCGAATTATCTGGGTCACCCCGACAATTACATCGTCGCCGATCCGTTGAAGACGCCGGCGCATATCGTGCCGGAATGGTACTATCTGCCGTTCTACGCGATCCTGCGCGCCATCACCTTCAACATCGGACCGATCGACTCCAAGCTTGGCGGCGTTATCGCAATGTTCGGCGCGATCGCCGTGTTGTTTTTCGTGCCCTGGCTCGATACGTCGAAAGTCCGCTCCGCCGTTTATCGCCCCTGGTATCAGGTGTTCTACTGGCTGTTCGCCGCCAACGCACTGTTCCTGGGGTGGCTCGGTTCGCGCCCGGCGGAAGGCGTCTATGTCATCATGTCCCAGCTCAGCACTTTGTATTATTTCGGGTTCTTCCTTGTCGTTATGCCACTGCTCGGCCTCATCGAGACGCCGCGGCGTCTGCCGAATTCGATCACCGAAGCAGTGCTCGAGAAAAACAGAAGCGGCGGTTCGGCGCACACGGTGGGCGCCACCGCCGCGCCCGAAACCAATGGCTGACCGGACGAGATCTTTGAGAGGGACATTGCGCATGAACAGGATTCTCGGCGTGCTGGCGGCATTCGGATTGGCGAGCGCCGGCGCTCTGGGAGCCGCCAATGCGCAGGAGGCGCACAGCGAGGCTGAACCGACGCATTTCCCCATTCACAAGCCGACCGAGGAAAGCTGGTCGTTTGCCGGGCCGTTCGGAACCTATGATAAGGGCCAGCTGCAACGCGGGCTGAAGGTCTACAAGGAAGTCTGCTCGGCCTGCCATTCGATGGATCTCGTGGCGTTTCGCACACTCGAACATCTCGGCTATTCCGAGGAACAGGTGAAGGCGCTGGCCGCCGAATACACGGTGATGGACGGCCCGAATGCCGATGGAGACATGTTCGAGCGCGCGGCCTTGCCGTCGGACCATTTTCCGTCGCCGTTTCCCAATGTGGCGGCTGCGGCCGCGGCCAACAACGGCGCGGCTCCGCCGGACTTTTCGCTGATCGCCAAGGCGCGGGGGGTCGAGCGCGGCTTTCCGCTGTTCGTGTTCGACATCTTCACGCAATATGCCCAAGGCGGCCCGGATTACCTCCACGCGCTGCTGACGGGCTACGATGAGGAACCGCCTGCCGGCATGGAAATTCCCGAAGGCACCTACTACAATCCCTACTTCATTGCCGGGAAATCGCTGGCCATGGCCCCGCCGCTCGGCGACGAGCAGGTGACCTATGATGACGGGACGCCCGGAACGGTGGACCAGTATGCGCGCGACGTCTCGGCGTTCCTGATGTGGGCTGCCGAGCCGCATCTCGAGGACCGCAAGAAGATCGGTTT
>JBGTLX010000625.1:0-2767 GCA_041743855.1 Rhizobiaceae bacterium
AGAGCAGTCGATACAGGCAAGGCTATGCCGATCCGGAACAGGACCGAACGCCAAAGCTCTGCCGCTTAGACGAGCGACGCACGGCGCCGCTGCGAAAATTAAGCCGTGAGGTGCGCTTGTGGAGGTGGAGATTCCGGACGGATCAATCGGCCATACAGCCAGGCGAACGAGCCTGATTGGGGCCGCTCGGCCTTAACTGCGATTACCGTATCGGACGCCTGGGAATCTGCCAGCACCGGAGCGCCGATACAGCCCATCGCTATAAGGCAACCGAGGTCCATCCCATCGCAAGGTATACTTGTTTTTGCAGGTCCGTCGGCAGCCACTGCATCCATGCCCATGGGCATCCCTGCATCCATGCTCATGGACATCTCGGCGCAGTCGATCGCTGCGGATTGCGGCTGCGGTACCGCAGCCGCCTGCGCCGCTCCCTGGACAAGCAGTCCGAGGCTGAAAAATAAGAAAGCCAGGAAACGGAAAACAGACACTTCTTTACCCTTATGGAGACAGCATCCAAAACACAAGCATCGACAGTCCGCAGAGCACTGACTTACGTCGACTCTCTCGGCGTTTTCCCTTCTGGATCGAGGAACGGATTGCTTGCTAAGCGAGCCGTCCGATTACCCAGAGCTTTGCTTGATACTCGCCTTTGGGCGCACCGACCACTTACGCCGCGCCCGGTGGCGGTTTAGCGCTTTTCGTGCGGCTGCCGCGGCTTTTCTTTTGCCGAAGACATGTTCTGCATGCGTTCCATCATACGATTGCAGTTTTTCATCATCGCCATCATTGCGTTGCGCATTTCCGGATCCATCATCGCCATCATCTTGCCGTCGGCCATTGCGCGATCATGTGATCTGCCCCCTCTGAGTGGTCCAAAATCTCTGTTATTTTGGATCATGAAGGAGTTTGGAAATGGGCAAGAGGCACAAGCCGAAGGAGATCATCGGCAAGCTGCGTGAGGCTGAGATCGTGCTGGCGCAGGGCGGGACGACAGCGGACGCGTCTCGTCGGATCGCGGTTACCGAGCAGACTTATTATCGCTGGCGCAAGGAATACGGTGGTCTGAAGACAGACCAGGCGCGTCGGATGAAGGATCTGGAGAAGGAGAATCTTCGGCTACGTCGGGCGATCTCTGATCTGACGCTCAACAAGTTGATCCTGCAGGAGGCCGCCCGGGGAAACTTCTGAGCCCTGCGCGGCGACGGCGCTGCATCGATCATGTGCGAACTGAGCTGGGGGTATCTGAACGACGGATATGCCGAGTGTTGGGACAACATCGATCGACGCAGCGCAAGGTGCCGCGCGGGGCCGATGACGAGCAGGCGCTGACCGAGGACATCGTGGCGCTGGCCCGTCAATATGGGCGCTATGGCTATCGCCGGATAACGGCGTTGTTGCGGGATGCCGGTTGGCATGTAAACCGCAAGCGGGTCGAGCGCATCTGGCGGCGCGAGGGCCTGAAGGTGCCGCAGAAGCAGCCCAAGCGGGGCCGGCTATGGCTGAACGATGGCTCGTGTATCCGGCTGCGGCCTGAGTATCGCGGACACGTCTGGGCCTACGACTTCGTCGAGGGTCGCACCCATGATGGCCGCAAGTACCGCATCCTGACGATCATCGATGAGGCCAGCCGCGAATGCCTTGCCCTAATTGTGGCGAGGCAGCTCAAACACGAAGACGTGCTGGCGGCCTTGGCGGACCTGTTTATCGCACGTGGTCCGCCTGCCAATATCAGGTCCGATAACGGCAGTGGATTTATCGCGACGGCAGTCCAGAAATGGCAGGCGCAGGTCGGCGTGACGACGCTCTACATCACCCCGGCGTCGCCGTGGGAGAATGGCTACAACGAAAGCTTCAACGGGTCGCTGCGCGACGAACTGCTCAACGGCGAGATCTTCTACAGCCTGGCTGAGGCCCGCGTGCTGATCGAAGCCTGGCGGCGGCATTACAACACGGTCCGTCCCCACAGCAGCCTCGGCTACCGACCGCCTGCCCCGGAAACGGCTTCTTCGCCATTGCCGCCTTCCGGCTCCGCTTCGCTCCACCTGCAGCCAGCAATGGCGAAGGAGGCGACAATGCACTAACAATCAACCCGGACCACTCAGTGGGGGCCGGTCACTTGTGATTGGGCTTAGGAGCGCAGCGTTTAGCAATCTGATCGATTCGATTGCCGATCTGCTTCATGAGCGCTGAGTGCTCATCGCGATAGCGCGACTTGTTGTAGCCGGCGATGAGTTGGCCTCCGATATTTGTATGCCCGAGCATGGCAGAAATGACGTGCGGCGGGGCGCCAAGGTCGCCGGCAATCGTCGCCGCGGTACGCCGCAGCGCATGCGGTGACCATCCGGCTACGCCACTCCCTTTCGAGTGAAGCGTCTGCCACCGGCTCCAGTTGCTGAGCGGCCCCCCAAGGTTGGTCGTGAAGACGCGATCAAATGGCCGCGGGGCGCGGCCTCCCTCTTCCGTGTGGCCACTTCTCGCGGCGACGAGCCGCTTCTGATGCTTCAAGACCTCGAGCGTCTGTTCGGAGAGGGGGATCTCCAACGCTTCCTTCGGTTTGCCTTTCCGCCGCACCTGATCCCGGGTATCTTTTCGACCTTCGCCGGGAATAGTCCAGATCCTCCTTTTTAAGTCGATCTGATCCCAAGTTGCATTGGCAGCCTCGCTGCGCCGCGCCGCCGTCAGGAGCAGGAAGAGGCAACAGCGGCCATACGCATCGTCAAGCGTTGGCAGCAGCTCCCTAAGCTCCGCTTCCGAAAGCACCCGCTGG
>JBGTLX010000626.1:0-1664 GCA_041743855.1 Rhizobiaceae bacterium
TGTCAGCCCGGTCCATCCGGAATATTTCGAGCTGCCGAAGAAGACGCGCGACATGGCGGGCGCCAAAAAGCTGCTCGACGAAGCCGGCCAGGCCGATTTCGAGCATGATTTGATCACGGTGGACGAAGACTGGCAGAAGAACACCGGCGACGCGATCGCGGCGCAGTTGCGCGAGGCCGGCATAAAGGTCAAGCGCACCGTGATGCCGGGCTCGACCTTCTGGAACGACTGGACGAAGTATCCCTTCTCCATGACCACCTGGGGCATGCGTCCGCTCGGCGTTCAGGTTCTTGCCATTGCCTACCGGACCGGTGAGTCGTGGAACGAAACGGCGTACTCCAACCCCGATTTCGACGCCAAGCTGCAGCAGGCGCTGGCGGTCGCCGATGTCGACAAGCGGCGTGAGCTTATGAAGGATATCGAGCAGATCCTTCAGGATTCCGGCATTCTCATCCAGCCGTTCTGGCGTTCGCTGTTCAATCACTCCGTCGCGGCGGTGAAGGACAATCCGGCGCACCAGGCGCTGGAAGTGAATTACGAGAAGGTGTGGCTCGACGCCTGAGCGGTCCTGAGAAAGAGGGGTTGGCGTTGCGCCAATCCCGTAGTGTCAGAACAGCCATCTTGAATTTATTTCAATTATTTTTCTCAAAGTTTGCAATTGTTTCAACTAGGAAGTTGGCGAGAATGGGTTGTGCCAAATGACTTTCGGCCGGATTCCAGCATGACGAAAATCACTGACCTCAAGGGTTTTGCCTACCCGTCGCCGCGCGGCATCTCGTCGGTAGTCGGCAATCTGCCCTGGCATTTCGGCACCGAGCATCTCTGCATCGCCTATCGCACCGATCCGAAAGCCGTCGCGGCCTATCTGCCGGAGCCCCTGAAGCCCGCCAGCGAACCGGACATGGTGATCGTCGATTTCGGCAAATGGCATTGCCTGTGGGACGATCTCGACATGCCGGTCAAGAACCCGGAACGCACCTGGTACGACGAGACGGTGATCTGGATCGGCTGCTCCTATGAGGGCCGCGACGCGCGCTTTTGCGTGCAGACCTGGGTCAACCGTGATTTCAGCCTGATCCGGGGCTACGTCATGGGTTTTAACAAGAAATTCGGCGAAACGGTCAAGACCACGTACCATCCGATGAATCCGGGCATGGTCGAGCCCGGCCCTGGCACCAAGATGAGCGGCTATGTCAGCGCCCATGGCGAGCGCCTGATGGAAGGCGAACTGGCGATCGAGCGGCGCGTCACCCGCGAAGAGCTGCCGGCGATGATGAACTGGGGCCAGGTCAATCTGCGCTATTTTCCATCAATGACCCCCGGCGGGCCACCGGATGTCTGCGAATTGCTTCGGCTCGACGCCACCAATTTCCGCTTCGGCAACGCGTTTGGCGGCGTAGGCAAGATAAAGCTGTTCGAAAGCAGCCTCGAAGAACACACCGATCTCGCGGTGCGCGAGGTAGTCGGCGCCTGCTACTTCGAAAACGGCGCCACGATCACCGGCGGCACGGTCCTGCACGACTGGCTCCGGCCTTGAACCAGATGCCGCAATCGCTGGATGCCGGCCGGCGCAAGGTTGCCTATCTGCCGCGCTACGATGACGGCAATGGCTGGTACAACATCCTGCCGGCGCCGGCAGCCGCGCGCGAGCTTGTCGGGGAACA
>JBGTLX010000627.1:0-1612 GCA_041743855.1 Rhizobiaceae bacterium
CGCCGTCACCGCCTGCGTCGCGCTGACGTCCCCGGCGGCAATCGGCCGCCGCCGCTTCAGCGGATGCAGCCGGTCGGCCTCGCGGTCGGTGAGGTCGTTGACGAGGTAGACCACGCCAGAGAGGCCGCAAAAAATAAAATAGGCCGCCAGGGAGCGTCCCACGGCGGCCGGATCAAGGAGACGCTGACCAAAGATCAGCGCCGCAAACACAATCAGGTTCTTCGTCCACTGCTCCGGGCGCAGCGACAGCAGCACGCCCGAAATTCCGAGTCGACCGCGCGTCCCGGTGGCACCCAACGCAGCACCCGCGTCCGGGTCGGGCGAGGCCGGCACAGAAGACGCCAGGGACTGCGTCTCCACGTGATTAGCTGGAGAAGCTCTTGATGGCCTCCGCCTCCGTGTCGAACGTGTCGAAGACCGTCAGCAGCTTCGTGATCGACAGCAGATCCTCGATGCGCTTGGTCAGGTTGAGCAACTTCAGGCTGCCCCCCTGCCGGCTCACCGTGGTGTAGGTGCGGACGATTTCGCCCAGACCAGCGGAATCAATGTAGGGCACGCCTTCGAGATTGAGCACGAGCTTTTTCTTGCCGCTCGCCAGCAGACTGTTGATCTTGTCCTTCAGAAGCTCGTCACCTTCACCAAGGGTCATCTTGCCCTTGAGATCGAGCACGGTGACGTCACTCACCGTCCGTTCGGCGATATCCATGCGCAGGATCCTCGAAAAGTGGAGAAAACGTTAACACAGTGCGCACGAAGAACTAAGTACTAAGCGCTCAGCCGTCGAGAGCTCGCATACCTAGTTCGTCGCGCTGGCGCCTTACGCGCGCCTACTCGGCCTCCCGCCGCATCTTCTTCCGGTTGCGCTTGCGCGCCAGCGCCTGCTTCGCGCGGCGCTTGTCACCCGGCTTCAGATAGAAGGAGTGCTTCTTGATGTCCTTGATGATGTCTTCCTGTTGCACTTTGCGCTTGAAACGGCGAAGCGCGCTTTCGATCGATTCGCCCTCTTGCACTTTCACCTCGGCCATCGGTATTCACCCCCTCTCGACCTTTTTTAAGGTCCAACGGTCGCACGCGTCCCAGGACATGTCCTGGTGACGGGAGCCGTGAAACTGGAAACTTTGAGACTCTGGAACCTTATCAGGCAGGAAATAGAGCAGCCTGCCGAATATGTTAGGCTATCACAGACCTCCGTGCTTCGGGCGCGGACGCTAAGCCCTTCTATTACAATCACTTAATGAATATCCTGGTAGTCGGCTCGGGAGCGCGGGAGCATGCCCTCTGCTGGCGGCTGGCGCAAGATCCCGGGGTGGACCGCGTCTGGTGCGCGCCGGGCAATGCCGGCATCGCCCGCGAGTTTGCCTGCCTGCCCGTCGATGCCGCTGATCCCGAGGCCTTGCTCGCCCTGGCCGAGTCGCACGCCATTGATCTCACGGTCATCGGTCCCGAGGTGGCGCTGGCGCGTGGCGTGGCCGACCTCTTCAGTGCCCGCGGCCGCCCCATCTTCGGCCCGCGGCGCATCGCCGCGCAGCTCGAAACCAGCAAGGCCTTCGCCAAGGACTTCATGCGGCGGCACCAGGTGCCGACCGCGGGCTACCGCGTCTGCATCTCCGCC
>JBGTLX010000628.1:0-2317 GCA_041743855.1 Rhizobiaceae bacterium
GAAAAATGTCAGAACAGCGTTCCGCCGCCGCCGGCGACATGGAAACCTCCTACGGGTTCAGAAGCGTCGGGGCAGGCCAGAAGCAGTCGCTGGTCAACGACGTCTTTCACAAGGTCGCGCATCGCTACGATCTGATGAACGATCTCATGTCCGGCGGGTTGCATCGCGTTTGGAAAGACGGCCTGGTTTCCTGGCTCAATCCGCCGAGGCGCGCCGGCTGGAAAGTGCTGGATGTCGCCGGCGGCACCGGCGACGTGGCGGTTCGCATCATCGACGCCTCTGGACGCCACGCTCACGCCACGGTGCTCGACATCAACGCCTCGATGCTGGATGTCGGGCGCGACCGGGCCGCCGCCAGGGATTATGCGGCCAACACCGATTTCGTCGAGGCCAATGCCGAGCAACTGCCGTTTGCCGACGATGTTTTCGACGCCTACACCATCGCCTTCGGCATCCGCAACGTGCCGCGCATCGAGACGGCCCTCGCCGAGGCTTTCCGAGTCCTGAAGCTCGGCGGACGGTTTCTTTGCCTCGAATTCTCGGAGGTCGACCTGCCCTTGCTCGATCGCGCTTACGAAGCGTGGTCGTTCCACGCCATACCGCGTATCGGCCAGTTGGTGACCGGCGATGGCGAACCCTATTCCTACCTCGTCGAATCGATCCGCAAATTTCCCCGACAGGAAAATTTCGCGGAAATGATCAGGCGCGCCGGCTTCGACCGCGTGACCTACCGCAACTATTCGGGCGGCATAGCGGCTCTGCATTCGGGCTGGAAGTTTTGACGGACAGCTTCGCATGAGCAGCATCGGCGCCGCTTTCCGGCTCGTCCGCGCCGGCTGGATCATGGTGCGCGAGGGCGTGGTCGCGGCCTTGCCCGGCGACCAACTCACAGGCCTGCCTAAACTCGGCTGGCGCATTGCGAAGCTTTTCACCAAGCGCCGCGCCATCCGCCGCGGCCGCAGCGACAGGCTCGCCGCCGCCGTCGCCCGGCTGGGACCGTCCTATGTCAAGCTCGGCCAGTTCCTGGCGACGCGCCCCGATGTGGTCGGCGCCGACATCGCCTTCGACCTGGCCCTGCTTCAGGATCGCATGGAGACGTTCCCGACCGCGCAATCGGTCGCGGCCATCGAAACCTCCCTCGGTCGGCCGGTTTCCGACCTGTTCCTGAGCCTCGGCGACCCCGTCGCGGCAGCATCCATCGCGCAGGTTCATCCGGCCGAGATCGAGCGCGACGGGAAAATCGTCAAGGTCGCGGTAAAGATCATCAGGCCGGGTGTGCGCAAGGCCTTCTTCCGCGATCTGGAAAGCTATTTTCTGGCCGCACGGCTTCAGGAGCGTTACATCCTGTCGGCGCGGCGGCTGCGCCCGGTCCAGGTCACCGAGACGCTGGCGCAGACGACCAAGATCGAGATGGATTTGCGGCTCGAGGCCGCGGCTCTGTCGGAACTCGGCGAAAACACGGCTGACGATCCCGGCTTCAGGGTTCCGGCGGTCGACTGGCTGCGCACCGGCCGCGACGTGTTGACGATGGAGTGGATCGACGGCGTCAAGATGTCGGACATCGCCGCCTTGCGCGATGCCGGCCATGATTTGAAGGCGGTCGCCGCAAACCTCATCCAGACTTTTCTGCGCCACACGCTGCGCGACGGCTTCTTCCATGCCGACATGCATCCGGGCAATCTCTTCGTTGAGGCCGAGGGCGCCATCGTCGCGGTCGATCTCGGCATTTCCGGCCGGCTCGGCAAGAAGGAGCGCCGCTTTCTGGCCGAAATCCTATACGGCTTCATCACCCGCGACTATCTGCGCGTCGCCGAGGTGCATTTCGAGGCTGGCTATGTTTCGCCCTCCCACAATGTGGCGGCCTTCGCCCAGGCGATCCGCGCCATCGGCGAACCGATCCACGGCCAGCCGGCCGAAACCATCTCCATGGCCAAGCTGCTAACCTTGCTGTTCGAAGTGACCGAACTTTTCGACATGGAGACGCGGCCTGAACTGGTGCTGTTGCAAAAGACCATGGTCGTGGTCGAAGGGGTGGCGCGGACGCTCGATCCGGCGTTCAACATGTGGAAGACGTCCGAACCGGTGGTGGGCGACTGGATCGCTGGCAATCTCGGGCCGCGCGGCCTTTTGACGGATGCTCGCGACGGCGGCAAGGCGCTGCTCTCGCTGCTTCGCCAGGCGCCGGAACTCGCCGCCCGCTCTGAGCGGCTGTCGCGCGAAATCGACGCCATGGCCGAGCATGGCCTGCGCTTCGACAAGGAAACGTCGAAAGCCATCGGCAAGGCCGAGGCCCGTTACACCCGCTCGGGCCGGGTAG
>JBGTLX010000629.1:0-7016 GCA_041743855.1 Rhizobiaceae bacterium
GTCGGGCGGCACCCGGATCGGCGACACGCTGCACGAGTTCAACCGGCTGTGGTCGCGGCGCGTGCTCGGGCAGGGCGCCATCGTGCTGCTGATAACCGATGGGCTCGAGCGCGACGATGTCGCCGGCCTTTCGGAAGAAATGGAGCGCTTGAGGAAATCCTGCAGGCGGCTGATCTGGCTGAATCCGCTTCTGCGCTTCGACGGGTTCGAGGCGCGGGCGCGGGGCGTCAAGGCGATGCTGCCGCATGTCGATGAATTCCGCGCGGTGCACAATCTCGACGCGCTGGCCGATCTTTGCGCCTCGCTCGACAAATCCTCGACCCGCGCCAGCGATCCAATGCGCTGGATCGACGGCGCCCGCGCGCGCGCCGCATGACAGGAGAGACCGCAATGGACAACGCAGCAAGCCTCGATGAAAGCCGCGATCCGCTGATTATCGCTGAAGACTGGATGCGGGACGGCAGAGATGTCGCCATCGCCACGGTCGTCGAAACCTGGGGCTCCGCGCCGCGGCCCGTCGGCAGCCATCTGGTGATTGATGCCGACGGCAATTTTCATGGCTCGGTGTCCGGCGGCTGCGTCGAGGGGGCCGTCGTCACCGAAGCGATCGACGTGCTCGACAGCGGAAACGCCAAAATGCTGGAGTTCGGCGTCGCCGACGAAACCGCCTGGCAGGTGGGCCTGTCCTGCGGCGGCCGCATAAAAGTCTATGTCGAGCGGCTGGTCTAGGCCATGGAATCCAGTTCGATAAAGCTCCTCAATGCCGAGCGCCGCGCCCGCCGCGCGGTGGTCCTGCTGACCGCGTTGGATGGCGGTCCGGATCGCATCGTGCTCGAAAACGATCCGGTCGAAGGCGCACTCGGCGAGCCGGTGGCTAAGGCTTTTCGCACCGGCAATTCCGGGTCGGTCGAGGCCGAGGGAATAAATTATTTCCTCAACGTGCATCTGCCGCAGCCCCGGCTGGTCGTCATCGGCGCGGTCCACATCAGCCAGGCGCTTGCGCCGATGGCCCGCGTCGCCGGTTATCCCATCGAAATCATCGATCCGCGCACCGCCTTCGCCACCGCCGACCGCTTTCCCGATACCGAGTTTTACGCCGACTGGCCGGAACCCGTGCTGGCCGCCCGCCCGCTCGACAGCTACACGGCGCTCGCCGCCGTCACCCACGATCCCAAGATCGACGATTTCGCGCTGAAGGCGGCGCTCGACGCGAACTGTTTTTATGTCGGCGCGCTGGGCAGCCGGAAAACCCATGCAAAGCGCGTCGAGCGGCTGCTGGCGTTGGGCGCGACGCCCGAGCAGATCGAGCGCATTGCCGCGCCGATCGGCCTCGACATCGGCGCGTCGAGCCCGGCCGAAATCGCGGTTGCTGTGCTGGCGCAAATCATCCGCGCCTTTCGCGCGCGGGGCTCCGGCTTCAAGGCCAAGGGCGAAGCGGCGTGAAGTTCGGACCGGTCCCGATCGACACGGCCGAGGGCGCGGTGCTTGCGCATTCCACGACGGCGGGCGACATTCGCCTGCGCAAAGCGCATGTGCTGACGGCAGACGATATTGTAGCGCTGAAAGCGGCCGGCATCGCCGAGATCACGGTCGCGGTCCTGTCTCCGGGTGATCTTGGCGAAGATTTGGCTGCGACCCGGCTTGCCGAGAGCATGATGGTTCGCGGCGTCGAGGCGAAACCCGCATCTACAGGCCGGGTCAATCTCCATGCGGGGGAAGCCGGGGTTTTCACCGTGGACAGAGCGATGATCGACGCGGTCAATGCCATCGATCCGTCGATCACGGTGGCGACTGTCGCAGAACATTCGGCGGTCGAAAAAGGCCAGATGGTGGCAACGGTAAAAATCATTCCGTTTGCCGTGGCCCGAGATGTGGTGGAGGCCGCGGTCGCCATCCTAGCGGAAGCAGAGATTTTCGCCGTCAATCCGTTCCGGCCGATGCGGGTCGGCATCGTCCAGACCGTGCTGCCGGGCATCAAGGACAGCGTGCTGGCGAAAACCCTGCGCGTGACGCAGGCGCGGCTTGCGCGCTCGGGCAGCGTGGTCGGCGAGGAGTTGCGGACGCCGCATGTGGCGGAACCCCTCTCCGCGGCGATCCTGTCGCTTGTGGAAAAAAACGACATGGTGGTCATCTTCGGGGCGTCGGCGCTGTGCGATTTCGAGGATGTCATTCCCGCAGCCATCCGGCAGGCGGGCGGCGAGGTCATCCGCGCGGGCATGCCGGTCGATCCCGGCACTTTGCTGGTGCTGGGCAGGCTCGGCGGCAAGCCGGTTTTGGGCGCGCCGGGCTGCGCGCGCAGTCCGAAGGAAAACGGCTTCGACTGGGTGCTCGACCGGCTGGTCGCCGGGCTTGATGTCGGCGGCGACGACATTGCCGGCATGGGCGTCGGCGGGCTGCTGATGGAAATTCCGACGCGGCCGCAGCCGCGCGAGACGGCTCCAAAACCCGCGGATCAAAAAGTTCACGCCGTCATCCTGGCCGCCGGCCGGTCGAGCCGCATGGGTGGACCCAACAAGCTGATGGCGCATTTTTCTGGAAAGCCGCTCATCCGCCAGACCGCCGAGCGCGTTGTTCAGTCCAGGGTCGCCGGCACGATCGTCGTCACCGGCCATCAGGCGGCGCGGATACGCGAAGCGCTCGACGGTCTCGACATCACCATCGAGCACAATCCGGATTTCGCGTCGGGCCTTTCGGGATCGATCAAGGCGGGGATTGCCAAACTTCCGGCGGACTCGGCCGGCGTGCTGATCGTGCTCGGCGACATGCCAGCCATATCGACCGCCGATCTCAACCGGCTCATCGCCGCCTTCGCGAAGTCGGGCGGGCACACCATCGTCAGGGCGACCCGTGACGGCAAGCGCGGCAATCCGGTGCTGCTGCCGCGCTCCTTGTTTCATGTGGTTGCGCAACTCGAGGGCGACACCGGCGCACGGCATCTGGTCGAAGCCCAGCTTCAGCCTGTGATCGACATCGAAATCGGCGAGGCGGCGGCAATCGATGTCGACACCAGGGACGCCATGGAAACCGCCGGCGGCATTCTTCAGGGCTGAGAGGGTGAGGCCCGCTGCTTCCCCCAATTTTTTCGCCATTTGTTACGCCAAACCATCGGCCTGCCGCACTGCGCGCAAATCTTCGTCGGCAGGTCGGATTTTCGGATCGCCTTGGGCATGCTCGTGATATGGCGACGGCTAGCGAATTGAACAGGGTCTCGCTCGACGGATGTTGAACACGATCAGGACGGCGAGCCAAATGCGCGTCTTGCAGGCGGTCGCGGTGATAGCCGCGTTCGCTCTGTCGGCGGCCAACGCGCAGGCGCAATCGCTAAAACCCTTCAAGGACGAGCTTTTCGCTTACCCCGCCATTCTTTCGTCGGAAGGCGATGCCTACCGCGTCGTCGACTACAGCGAAGCGCGCGACATCGACGAACGCGACCAGGTTCCGGAGCGGCGGGTTAGCGGAAAATACGTGTCCACCGGAATCCGCAAGGTCCAGCAGGATTTGTCGCTGAGCACGGCGGTCGGAGACATCCGCCATTTCGCGGTCGGGCGGACGATGGACGCCAGCATCATCACGATCTATCTGCACGGGCAAGGCGGCAGCCGCAAGCAGGGCGTGGACGACTTCACCTTCGGCGGCAATTTCAACCGTATCAAGAATTTGATGGCCGGCAATGGCGGGCTGTATCTCTCGCCCGATTTTACCGATTTCGGCGGCAAGGGCGCGGCCGAAATCGCCGCCCTGATCGCTCATTATTCCGCGCAGTCGGCCGAAGCCCGCATCTTCGTCGCCTGCGGGTCGATGGGCGGCGAACTGTGCTGGCGGCTTGCCGATGACGAGGCGACCGCCGCAAAGCTGTCCGGGCTGCTGCTGCTCGGCTCGCTGTGGAGCGACGGTTTTTTCAACAGTCCGGCTTTCGAGAGAAAAGTGCCTGTATTCCTGGGTCAGGGTAGCCGCGACAAGGTCTTTCCGGCCGACAGGCAGGAAGCCTTCTTCCGCGCCATCCTGCAAAAATCGCCCGACTATCCCGCGCGCTTCGTGCGCTTCGAGACGGGCAACCACGGCACCCCGATCCGCATGACCGACTGGCGCGAGACGCTCAACTGGATGCTGTCGGTGCGTTAAGGTCTACTGCCTTGAGGCGCCATGTCGTCGAGAATCGTCGCCTCGCTCACTCGCCGACATTTCGCGGGCGATGCGCGGGAAATCGGCTGGCTTGATGCCGATGTCGGCGCGGTCGGCATTGGTCATGGCGTTGAGCAAGGCGAGGGCCGCGCGGTAGCGCGCCTGTTGGCGCGAGCGCTGGCGGCTGAAAAATTCGGTGTAGAACCCCATGGATCGTCGCTCCTGGCGAGTTCCTCCCGGTGGAAAGCTAACGCAATTCCCTGTTATTGTGCAGTGCAGCATTTTGCAGGGCAGCCATGCGAAAATTCGGTCGGTCCTGACACATTTCGGAAACTTTCACGATCGCCGGCCGTAGCTTCGTTGCCGGCCTTACGTCGGCTTTCCTTGCCCAGTCGGGCCAACTGCGGGCTGCGCTTTTGCAGCCCGACTTTCTTCAAGGGCTCGTCGCATCGGCTAAACTCTTCGACGTGCGGGGAAAGAATCCTTAACTGACGATGGCTAGTCTGCTGCCAGGAACGACAGCAGGGCGGGAGACGGATATAGGCACGCGCGCAAACAGTGATTTCGCTTTGCTGCTGAACGATCTTCTGTCGGAGCGCCAGGAGGAAGACGAGCACCGGCCCCCGCGCGTCGGCATTCCGTTCGACTATCTGTCGGTTGCCGACGAACTGCATTCCGGCCGCATCAAGGTTTCCGACAGCGTGGCCGGCGCGGAGTATCGCGAATCCGCCGAAAGTTTCGAACCCGGACTTGACGCGGTGCCGGGCGAAGCCGACATAGCCGCCCTTGCAACCGAAGATCTTGCGCCGGTCGAACCCGAGGCTCTCGCCCGCGAACTTGGCCTTGGAACCGCGACTTCAGCCGATCTCGGCAAGCTGCGGCGCAATTTCGCATTGAAGAACCACCCGGATCGCGTCGCGCCGCATCTGCGCCAGCGCGCGCTGGCCCGTATGCAGATGGCCAACCGCCTGATCGACGAGGCCAAGCGCCGGGCGATCGGCAAGCCCAAGGGCTGATTGCGCCAACGCGGGCTTCCATTTGGGCGGTGCCTGGCGCTCGGCCTGTTGACTTGGCCAGACCCTTCCGATTTACCGCACCGATGAAAATCCGACCGCGCGGACCAGCCTTCCATGCTTGAAAAGACCTACGACGCCAAAACCGTCGAGCCCAAAATCGCCAAAATCTGGGAAGAGGCGGACGCCTTTGCCGCCGGCGCGGGCGCAAAGCCCGGGGCCGAAGCCTTCACCATCGTCATCCCGCCGCCCAACGTCACCGGCTCGCTGCATATGGGCCATGCGCTGAACAACACGCTGCAGGACATACTGGTGCGCTTCGAGCGCATGCGCGGCAAGAACGTGCTCTGGCAGCCAGGCATGGACCATGCCGGCATCGCCACGCAGATGGTCGTCGAGCGTCAGCTGATGGAAAAACAGATCCACCGCCGCGACCTGACCCGCGAAGAATTTGTCGAAAAAATCTGGGAGTGGAAGGCTGAGTCCGGCGGCATCATCTTCAACCAGCTGAAGCGCCTCGGCGCGTCGGCCGACTGGTCGCGCGAGCGCTTCACCATGGATGAGGGCCTGTCCAAGGCCGTTTTGGAAGTGTTCGTCACGCTCCACAAGCAGGGCCTGATCTACAAGGACAAGCGCCTTGTGAACTGGGACCCGAAACTGCTCACCGCGATCTCCGATCTCGAGGTCGAGCAAATCGAGGTCGATGGCAGCCTCTGGCATTTCCGCTATCCGGTCGAGGGCGCGGACTACGATCCGGAAAACCCGGCGACGTTTATCACCGTGGCCACCACACGGCCCGAAACCATGCTCGGCGACACCGCCGTCGCGGTGCACCCCGACGACGAGCGTTTTCGGCATCTGGTCGGCAAGAACCTCGTCCTGCCCATCGTCGGGCGGAAAATTCCGGTCGTGGCCGACGACTATTCCGACCCCGAAAAGGGCACGGGCGCGGTCAAGATCACGCCGGCGCACGATTTCAACGATTTCGAGGTCGGCAAGCGGCACAAACTGCCCGCAATCAACATCCTCACCGTCGCGGCGGCCATCAACCTCAAGGACAACGAGGACTTCCTCGACGGCCTCGAAATCACCCCGATGCGCGAGGTTATCTGGAACCAGCTTCACGGCCTCGACCGGTTCGACGCGCGAAAACTGGTCGTCACCCTGATGGAGGATGGCGGTTACCTCGCCAAGGTCGAGCCACACCGCCACGCCGTGCCGCATGGCGATCGCGGCGGTGTCCCGATCGAGCCGTTCCTGACCGACCAGTGGTACGTCAACGCCGCCGAACTGGCGAAGCCCGCGATCGAGAGAGTGCGCGAAGGCCGCACCGTCTTCGTGCCAAAAAACTGGGAAAAAACCTATTTCGACTGGATGGAGAACATCCAGCCCTGGTGCATCTCGCGCCAGCTCTGGTGGGGCCACCAGATCCCGGCATGGTACGGCCCGGACGGCCATGTCTTCGTCGAAAAGACCGAGGCAGAGGCGCTTGCGGCGGCCGTCGAATACTATCTGGCGCTGGAAGGTCCGTGGAAGGCCTGGGTCGAGGACCAGCTCGAGAATTTCGAGCCGGGAAAAATCCTGACGCGCGACGAGGATGTGCTCGACACCTGGTTCTCGTCCGCGCTGTGGCCGTTTTCGACGCTCGGCTGGCCCGACGAGACGCCGGAACTCAAAACCTACTACCAGACCGACGTGCTGGTCACCGGCTTCGACATCATCTTCTTCTGGGTCGCCCGCATGATGATGATGGGCCTGCACTTCATGGACGAGGAGCCGTTCCACACCGTCTATGTGCATGCGCTGGTGCGCGACAAGAACGGCGCAAAAATGTCGAAGTCGAAGGGCAACGTCATCGACCCGCTCGACCTGATCGACGAA
>JBGTLX010000630.1:0-1845 GCA_041743855.1 Rhizobiaceae bacterium
CCCGGACGGCCGGTTATTCTGCTCCTGCACGGGACCGGCGGCGACGAGAACGATCTGTTGCCGCTCGGCCGCCTGGTCGCGACCGGCTCGGCGCTTGTTTCGCCGCGCGGCAAGGTGCTCGAAAACGGCGCACCGCGCTTCTTCCGCCGCCTGGCGGAAGGCGTGTTCGACGAGCCAGACGTTTGCCGCCGGGCCAACGAGCTCGCCGACTTCATCGCCGAGGCGTGTCAGAGCTATGAGCTTTCTGCGCCGATCGCGCTGGGGTTCTCCAACGGCGCCAATATTGCCGCCGCCGTGCTGCTGCTGCGCCCCGAGGCGCTTGCAGGCGCAATCCTGCTGCGCGCCATGGTGCCGCTGGCCGAACCGCCTGCCTCCGGGCTCGAAGGCAAGCCGGTGCTCATCATTTCCGGCGCAAACGACCCTATCGTGCCGGCGGAAAACGCCGCCCGTCTCGCCGCCCTGCTCGAAGCGGCGGGCGCTGCCGTCCGCCATGATACCCTGCCCGCCGGCCACAATCTGTCCCAGTCCGACGTGACGCTCGCCAAGGCCTGGATGGCGGACCGCTGAGACCTACGCCTCAAGGAGATATGCCCTTTGCAAACCCAACTCAAAGGTATTCATCACCTTACCGCCGTCACCGCAGACGCGCCGCGCAATGTCGCTTTCTACACTCGCGGCCTCGGCCTTCGGCTGGTCAAGAAGACCGTCAACCAGGACGACACCAGCGCCTATCACCTGTTCTATGCCGACGCGCTGGGCTCCCCCGGCACGGACATCACGTTCTTCGACTGGCCCGCCCCGAGCGAAGTCCGCGGCACCAGCGCCATCGTCCAGACCGCTTTCAGAATCGCCGGCGAAGACAGCTTACGCTGGTGGGACGAGTATTTAAGCGAACTCGGCGTTCCTCACGGCGACATCGAGGAGCGCGACGGGCGCCTGACCATCGACTTCGACGACTTTGAAGGCCAGCGGCTGTGTCTCGTCGATGACGGCGGGGTGGGGGATGCGCACCCGTGGGACAAAAGCCCGGTGCCGATTGAACACCAGATCCGCGGCCTCGGACCCATCACCATCAGCGTCCCGGCAATCGAGGCGACCGAAGCGGTGCTGACTGAAGTCATGGGGCTGCGCCGCGTCCGCAGCTATGGCGATGCGGTCCGCGCCGTCCATGTCTACGAGATGGGCGAGGGCGGGCCGGCCGCGGAACTGCATGTCGCCGTCGAGCCCGACCTGCTGCCTGCCCGCATGGGTTCCGGCGGCGTTCATCACGTCGCGTTCCGCACCCCCGACGAGGAAACGTACGCCGCCTGGATCGAGCATCTGCGCGACAAGCACGTGGCGTCGAGCGGCCCGGTCGACCGCTTCTACTTCCGCAGCCTGTATTTTCGCGAGCCCAACGGCATTCTGTTCGAGATCGCCACCGACGGGCCGGGCTTCGCCAACGACGAGCCGGCCGAGAGCCTTGGGGAGAAACTGGCATTGCCGCCCTTCCTCGAGCCGCGCCGCGCCGCCATCGAGGCCAAGCTCAAGCCGCTGTAGAGGATAACCCCATGAAGGATGCCATCGGCGAGGCGACCCATGCGAGGCGCGAGGAGTTTTACGCCCGGCTCGGGACCCGCAATCTCGCGCCCCTGTGGGAGGTGCTCAAGGGCCTCATGCCGCCCGAGCCCAAGTCGAAGGCGGTGCCGTTCCACTGGCGCTATGAAGATGTTCGCCCGCTGCTGATGGAGTCAGGCCGGCTGCTTACCGCGGAGGAGGCCGAGCGGCGCGTCCTCGTGCTCGAGAACCCGGCCTTTATCGGCCAGTCGCGGGCGACCGCCACGCTCTATGCCGGCCTCCAGCTCA
>JBGTLX010000631.1:0-2873 GCA_041743855.1 Rhizobiaceae bacterium
GCCCGGACCCTTGCGCCGATTGCGGCGTCGATGCGCGGCAGCCGCCATTCGCCGGCCGGCGACCGCAGCAGCGTCAAGCCGAACGCATCCTCATGCGCGGCGATTTCGAGGTCCAGCAAAACGCCGGCCTCGTCGCGCGCCTCGTCGGGCAGGAGGTCGTGGCGCGCCAGAATGTCGGCCACCGGCCCGGATGACAGCAGCTTGCCGCCCGATAGCACCACGACATCGGTGGCCAGGCGGGCGACCTCGGCGACCGAGTGGCTCACATAGACGATCGGGATTTTCGTCTCGTCGCGCAGCCGTTCGATATAGGGCAGGATCTCGGCCTTGCGCGCGTCGTCGAGCGAGGCAAGCGGCTCGTCCATCAGGATGAGTTTCGGGCTGGCGATGAGCGCGCGGCCGATGGCGACGCGCTGCCTTTCGCCGCCCGACAAGAGGCCGGGTCTGCGCGCCAGCAGATCGCCGATGCCGAGCAGATCGACGACGCCGTCGAAATCGGCGTAGCGCTCGGCGGCCGGCGTGAAAAACCGCCCGTAGCGCAGATTCTGCGCTACCGTCATGTGCGGAAAAAGCCGCGCGTCCTGAAAGACATAGCCGATGCGACGCTTGTGCGTCGGCACGAAGATGCGGGCTTCTGTATCGACCAGAACGCGGCCGTCGATGGCGATCCGCCCGCGCCGAGGCCGCATCAGGCCGCCGATCAGATTGACCAGCGAGGTCTTGCCCGAACCGGACGAGCCGAACAAGGCGGTCAGCCGCCCGCTGCTTTCGAAAGCGGCATCGAGCGCGAAGTTTCCCAGCCGGTGGCTGATGTCAACGGACAGCGTCATTCGATGTCCATGCGCCGACTGATACGCCGCGCGAACGCTTCGGATGCGATCAGCGCGACCATCGCGATACCGATCGAAACCAGCGTCAGCCTGAGCGCGCCCAGATCGCCGCCCGGCACCTGCGTAAAGGTGTAGATCGCGGACGGCAGCGTCTGCGTTTCGCCCGGAATATTGGAAACGAAGGTGATGGTCGCGCCGAACTCGCCCATCGCCTTGGCAAACGACAGGATCATGCCGGCGATGATTCCCGGCAGGATCAGCGGCAGGGTGACGGTGGCAAAAACCCAGAACCGGTTTGCGCCGAGCGTGCCGGCGGCCGCTTCTAGCCGGCGATCCACCGCCTCGATCGACAGCCTGATTGCGCGCACCATCAGCGGGAAGGCCATCACGCCGCAGGCGAGTGCGGCGCCCGTCCAGCGGAAGGAAAAGACGATGCCGAAATATTCCTCCAGGAACGCGCCGGCCGGCCCGCGCCGCCCGAAGGTCAGCAACAGCAGATAGCCGGTGACGACAGGCGGCAGGATCAGCGGCAGATGGATGAGCCCGTTGAGGATCGATTTGCCCCAGAACTCCCGCCTTGCCAGCACATGCGCGATCAGGATTCCGAGGGGCAGGCTGACGAGCGTCGCCCAGATCGAGACTTTTATGGAGAGCCGGACCGCGTTCCATTCGTCCGGACTGAGGGCCAGCCACTCCATGCGTCAGACCGATTCTGTCAATTGGTCGCCACGGGCGTCAACACGGTAAAGCCCTGTGCCTCGAAAAGCCGCCTGGCCTCGGCGGACTGTAGAAATTTCAGGAACGCGGCCGCGTCGGGGCTCTTTGCCTCGGCTGTCACCGCGACCGGATAGACGATGGGAGGATGCGAATCTTCGGGGAAGACGGCCAGGATCTTGACCTTAGGATCGGCCGCGGCGTCGGTCTGGTAGACGATGCCGAGCGGCGCCTCGCCGGTCGAGACCAGTGCGAGTGCGGCGCGCGCATTCTCGGCCTGCGCCACCTTGCCTTCGACCGAGGCCCACACGCCGAGCTTTTCCAGCGCCGCCTTGCCGTATTTGCCGGCCGGCACCGCATCGACATTGGCCATGGCGAGACGGCCGTCGCCCAACAGTCCGGTGAGGTCGAAATTCGGCGCTATATGCGTGGCGAGGGATGAATCGGCCGGCGCGATCAGCACGATGCGGTTGCCGAGAAGTTTGGTCTCGGTGTCCTTCTTCGACAGACTCTTGTCGGAGAGATAGGCCATCCAGTCGAGATCGGCCGAGATGAATATGTCGGCGGGAGCGCCATCCTCGATCTGCTTGGCCAGCGCGGAACTCGCGGCATAGGAGATGGTGGCCTGCTTGCCGGCCGAGGCGGTCCAGGCGGCATTTACCCCATCGAGCGCGGTCTTCAGGCTGGCGGCGGCGAACACCGTGACCTTTTCCTGCGCCACCGAAGCCGGAACGACGGCAAACAAGGCAACCGCCAGGCCGCCGAGGACCGCTACCAGATTGACCCTGAAAAACCTGCGCGTGAGCATGATGAACTCTTTGGCATGACCAACTTTGGCGGCCTGGCGCACGTCACGGGATGCCCGACCGATATATTCAGTCAAACATAACGATTAGGGCCTGTCCATGGCTCACGCGGAGCTATTTCGCCCGCTCCATGAGCGACACGTAATTGGCGACGGCGGCGCCACCCATGTTGAAGACGCCGGCGATGGTCGCGCCCGGCACCTGCATGTCGCCGGCCTCGCCCACCAGTTGCATGGCGGCCATGACGTGCATCGACACGCCGGTCGCGCCGATCGGATGGCCTTTCGACTTCAGCCCGCCGGATGGGTTGACCGGCAGCCTGCCGTCCTTGCGCGTCACGCCCTCGCGCACCACGCGATGCCCTTGGCCGGGCCTGGCCAGCCCCATCGCCTCATATTCGATCAGTTCGGCGATGGTGAAGCAGTCATGCGTCTCCACCAGCGACAGATCGTCGAGCGTCAGCCCGGCATCGTCGAGCGCCGCCGCCCAGGCGCGCCGCGCGCCGTCGAAGGCGGTCGGGTCG
>JBGTLX010000632.1:0-1846 GCA_041743855.1 Rhizobiaceae bacterium
GACATTCTGCGCTTCGCCTCGTCGGACCTGCTCTGCTACCGCGCCGGCGAGCCGGAAAGACTGGTTCAACGTCAGGCGGACGCTTGGGACCCGATCATCGACTGGGCCCGCGCCACGCTGGGCGCGCGGCTATTCCTCGCCGAAGGGGTCATGCATGTCGAGCAGCCGCGTGAGGCGATCGCGGCCATAGGCGTCCATCTTGCCCAGCGCGCCGAACCCCTGCGGCTGTCCGCTTTGCATCTGATGACGACGCTGACCGGATCGGCGCTGCTGGCGCTGGCCGTCGATTTTGGCGAACTGGATGCCGAGGCTGCCTGGAGCGCGGCCCATGTCGATGAGGATTGGCAGGCCGAACAATGGGGCGAGGACGCCGAAGCAATGGCGCGCCGCGCCGCCCGCAAACGCGACATGATGGCGGCAGTGCGGCTGCTCGCCGCGATACGATAGGTCAGCCGGAGGCTAAGCCTCAAACCCGATCGCACGCAGCACGTTGGGAACCGCCGGCAGTGTCAGCAATGCGACGCCGACAAGCCAGATCAAGCCTTCGGCCTGGCCACTACTGGGCGATGCGGAAAGGCGCGAATACAGCGCAGCCGGAACGCCAGCCAACATGATCGTTAGCGTCGAAAGAATGAGCGCGCTCAGCATGGAGATGATCTGTGGCGAGGCGGGCAACAGATTGTGGGGATACCAGAACCAGTTGGCCAGGAACACGACGAGCACGAAAGGCGAGAAAATTCCGTTGACGATGGCGATAGCCATGACCGGGACCAAAGGGTTGCGATCCATACTCAGGCCCCGGGCTTTGCCACGGGACCGAGCCCGAGATTGATGAGCGCCGCCAGATAGACGAAGCGGATCGTCAGCAGCCATAGCACCCCGAACAGGAGCACGACGGGATGGCCGATCATTTCGGGCGTGACGTAACGCACCAGCCTGACGAACGGATCGGTGACGATCTTGAAGAAGCGCCAGATGTAATTGTCCCAATCTTCCCGGACGAACAAGCCGAGGATCAGTCTGCCAAGCAGCGTGTACATCAGCGCCGCAAGCAGGAAATTGGGAAGATGGAAATACCAGTATGACCAGAAATCGTTCAAGCTGAATCCCCAGGTCGATCCCTCGAGCGGCCTTATGGACCGGGCATTGCCGAAAAGAAAGCGGGGTCCGTTGCCGGACCCCGCTTCGAAGGTGACGGTATCGATCAGACCGTCTTTTCTTCCATCATCTGCTTGCCGCGCGGCACGCGCAGCTCCTCGATGAACTCCTGCATTGCAGGCGAGGGCTCCTTCGTCATCCTGCTGACGACGATCATCACCAGGAAGCCGACCGGCAGGCCGAACGCGGCCGCCGAAAGGTTCTTCACGCCCCACCAGTTGGCAATGGTCTGGGCATGCTTGTCCCACGCTGCCAGTGCTGCCGCCTGCGCGTCCGGGGCAGCCGCCGCGTATGCCGCCTTGAGCTGGTCGTACGTGGCGATTGCTTCCGGCGAAGCGGTCGAAAGGCCGCTCCACATTTCATAGAACCCGATCGCGCCGTAGCGGGTGCCGAGCAGGTAGTAGAGGCAGAGGCCGAAACCCGCGATCATACCCGCAACCGCGCCGGCCGAGTTCGTGCGCTTCCACCAGACGCCCAGAACCAGGGCCGGAAACAGACCGGCCGCGGCAAGCGAGAACGCCCAGGACACCATGGCGAGAATATCGCCCGGCTTTGTCGAGGCAACATAGGCGGCCGCGATGGCCACGAGCACGAGCAGCACGCGCGACACCACCAGACGGCGGGCGGTCGGAGCGTTCTGGTCGATCATCTTGTAGTAGATGTCGTGGCTGAGCGCGTTGGCGATGGC
>JBGTLX010000633.1:0-2474 GCA_041743855.1 Rhizobiaceae bacterium
ATCGCGCGCGAGGAAGGCTGCTCGTCGCTGGTGCTCGGCCACCACCGCGAGGACATTTTGGAGACGTTCTTCATGAACCTCTTCCACGGCGGCAGGCTGTCGACGATGCCGCCAAAGCTGCTCAACGACGACGGCGATGTCATGCTGCTGCGGCCTCTAAGCTTCTGCGCGGAGGCCGATCTTCGGAAATTCGCCGACGCGATGAAGTTTCCGATCATTCCCTGCGATCTCTGCGGCAGCCAGGACGGGCTGCAGCGCAACGCGACCAAGGCGATGCTCGCCGACATCGAGGCGCGGATGCCGGGCCGCAAGGAGACGATGCTGCGCGCACTGACGCAGGTTCGGCCGTCGCATCTTCTCGACCGGGACCTGTTCGACTTCGCCGGGCTTACGGCATTAGAAAAGGGCTAGTGCCCTCCGGCCGGCTTGCTTTGCTGCGTGCCGAACAGTTTGCCCCGTTCGGCGATCAGCACCATGACGAGACCGAGCAGGCCGACGCCGAAGAATCCCGCAGCAAGCGGCGTCGTCGTGCCATCGAAGGACTGGCCGACGAAAGCGCCGAGCACTCCGCCGCCCAGCGTCTGGATGAAACCCTGAACCGATGAGGCCGAGCCGGCGATATGGCCGAGCGGCTCCATGGCCAGCGCGTTGAAATTCGAGCCGATCCAGCCGAACTGGAACATCGCGGCCGCAAACAGCAGGATGAACAGGACCAGCGGCAGTTCGCCATAGAGCGAGGCGACGAACCAGATCGCGCTGACCGTGCAGAAGCCGATCAGCGCTCCGTGCGACAGGCGACGCATACCGAATCGCCCGACCAGCCGCGAATTGAGGAAGGACGACACCGCCATCAGGCCGGCGACGAGCGCAAACACCACCGGAAACCAGACGCCGAGTCCGTATATACCGACATAGACCTGCTGGGCCGAGTTGATGAAGCCGAACAGCGCACCAAAAACCATGGTCGAGCCGAGCGTGTACCACAGCGACAGCCGGTTGGAGAGAACGTAGCCGAACGCCTGCCCGATCGATGCAATGTCGATCGCGCGCCGATCCTCGACGCGCAGCGTCTCGGGCATCCGCAAGAACGCCCAGATCGAAATAGCGAGCGCGATCAGCCCCATGCCGATGAAGATCATGTGCCAGTTGGCGACCAGCATGATCACCTGCCCGATGCTTGGCGCGATGACCGGGATGATCATGAAGGTCATGAAAATCAGCGACATGATCTCGGCCATCGCCCGTCCGCCGAAGCGATCGCGCACCATCGACACGGCGATGACGCGCGTCGAGGCGGCGCCGATGCCCTGGATGAAGCGGAGCGCCAGAAGCGTCTCGAAATTCGGCGCGAAGGCGGCGGCGAAGGCCGCGAGGACGTAGATGGCGAGCCCGAACAACAGCGGCCCACGGCGGCCGAATCGGTCGGAAGCCGGCCCATAGGCCAGCAGCGCGAAGGCCAGCCCGCCGAAATAGGCGCTGATGACATATTGGCGGTGGTTCTCGTTTTCCACGCCGAGGCTGGCGCCGATCTGCTGGAGGCCGGGCAGCATGATGTCGATGGCGAGCGCGTTCAGCGCCATCAGAGCGGCGGCAAGCGTTATGAATTCCCAGCGCGGAATCTGAAGTCCCGCCGGGGCGTCGGCGCGGATTTGCTGGTCCATTTCTATTCCGATCCATAAGAAAACAGAAAATGCGCCGGTGGGCCCGGCGCATCCGTCAGAGACTAACCCATCGGGTTGACGGGGGCTCTTGGCTTTAAGTTTACGCCGCGCCTTTGACGCCCACGCCCTTTTCGTCGAGATAGGTCTGCAGTTCGCCTGCCTGGAACATCTCGCGAATGATATCGCAGCCGCCGACGAATTCGCCCTTGACGTAGAGCTGCGGGATGGTCGGCCAGTTGGAGTATTCCTTGATGCCCTGGCGCAACTCGGCCGAATCCAGCACGTTGACGCCTTTGTAGTCGACGCCGACATGGTCGAGGATCTGCACGACCTGTCCGGAAAACCCGCATTGCGGGAAGCCGGGCGTACCCTTCATGAAGACGACGATATCGTTGCTCTTCACTTCATTGTCGATGTAGTCGCTAATTCCGCTCATCATCTTTTCCCTTGAACCGCGTTAAGCCTGCGGCTGCTCCTTGATCTCAAGTTTTGCGATCCGCTCCTGCTGATCCTCCAGGGTGCGGGTCACATGGAATATTTCGTTGATCCGATTGAGAATCTGGTTCTCGATCAGCACAAGATCGCTCTTGACCTCGCCGATGTCGCGCTCGATGCGGCCGAGCCTGGTTTCGTGGCGCAAAAGGATTTCCGTGACGGTGGTTACCTGCTTGTCGACGCGCTCGATCTTGCTCTCAATCCGCCGCAAATATGCGAATGTGTGGCTCGCAATCTGGCCTTGCGTCATTGATTCAATATCTTCCATGACGGGCATATATCACTTCGGCGCGCTGGTTTGAAGGGCGAGCGCGTGCA
>JBGTLX010000634.1:0-2411 GCA_041743855.1 Rhizobiaceae bacterium
TGCTTCTGGCTCAGGTGCGGGCGCAGGCTCTTCAGCGGCGGGAGCTTCCTCGGCCGGTGCTGCTTCTGGCTCAGGCGCGGGGGCAGGCTCTTCGGCAGCGGGTGCTTCCGGGGCCGGCTCTTCAGCGGCTGGAGCTTCCTCGGCCGGAGCGGGTGCCGGAGCCGGTTCCTCGGCCGGTGCTTCCTGTTCGGCGGCCTGGCGCGCTGCGCATTGTTCGGGTGTCTCGTCGGCGAGACATTCCGCCTGCGCCAGCATAAACGGCGCGAAGTCGGTTGCCGCGCCTTTGAGCAGCGGGACCGCGCCCAACGGCGCGGATGCCATCAGCAGCCCCAGTGCGGTGCCGGCCAGTATCCGTGGTTGGCGTTTCATGTTGGTATTCTCCTAAAGGTGGTAAAGATGGGTCCCATCGCTGCGAAAACACCTTCGACGCGTATTTGTTCCGGTTTGACCGACTCGCCATGGCCGATCCCCGCCAACGCGCCGCTGCCCTCCCCGCTTTTGCCTCCATCCGGCGACCAATCGCTTGACCTTGCGGGCGGCAGACATCACATCGCTGCCATGGACCTGCCATTCTGGAAAACCAAGACGCTGGCGGCGATGAGCGCCGACGAATGGGAGCAGCTCTGCGACGGTTGCGGAAAATGCTGCCTGTCGAAGCTTGAGGACGAGGATACCGGCGAAATCCACTTCACCAGCGTCGGGTGCCGGCTGTTGAACGCCGAGACGTGCCGCTGCCGCGACTATGCCAACCGGCGCGCCCTTGTCTCAGACTGCGTCGGCCTGACACCGGAAAACGTCAGGACCATCTCCTGGCTGCCGCAAACCTGCGGCTACCGCCTCGTGGCGGAGGGCCGCGACCTCTTGCCTTGGCATCCGCTTGTCTCGGGCGATCCGGAGAGCGTCCACAGAGCAGGCATATCGGTTCGCGGACGGGTGACCGCATCGGAAACCGACCTCGCCGAGCCTGATGACTATTTCGACCACATGCTCGAAAGCGAGCCGTGACCGACGCCGTCTTTCAGCCAGCTTTCGCTCACTCTTCCCGGTTCACATCCGAGGAACCTGAGCGAATGAACCGGAAATGAACGGCAGGTTCCCTTCCGGTTCAGCCAGGCAGGCGCATTGTCCCGTCATCGCTTCGGCGAAACGGGTCAACGACAGCTAGGAGAACCACCATGTTCAGCACCCTCAAGACCGCAGTCCTTTCCGCCATGATCGGCCTCGGCGGCATCGCCGCAATGCCCGCTGTCGCGCAGGCGGACAGCCTCTACCTCAATTTCGGCGGCGGCTATCACCAGCCGGGCGTCGGCGTCTATCTCGGCGACGGCGACCGCGCCTACTACCGTGATCGCCGCCCACGGCGGGTGTGCACCCCGAACCGCGCGCTGAACAAGGCCGAGCGGCTGGGCATACGCCGCGCCCGCATTGTCGACGTCGGCCGTCGTACGATCGAGGTGCGTGGCCGCCAACGGGGCGAACGCGTTGAAGTCACTTTCGGACGCGGCCCGAACTGCCCGATCATTCATTGGTAGTCAGCCAGAGTAGCCGACCCCGCCGACCGGCAACGCCCGATCGGAAGGGCCAAAACGGAAAACCCGGAGCAGCGATGCTCTGGGTTTTCTGTTTATATCGCAGTGCCTTAGTACGATTTTCAGCTATCTCAATTCAAAAGTCACATTGACCTGAACCTTGTAAGCGTTCTCACCCGCCTGCACGGGAACCGCGGCTTCGGCCGCGTCGAAAGTCCTCGCCTTCGACAAATACGGCATTGGCGGGGGCGCATAGGCCACGTCCGAGATTTCAAGCACCCGGCCAAGCTCCACACCCGCCGCCTCGCTCAGCGTCTTGGCCTTGGCCACTGCATCGGCGACGGCCTTCTTGCGCGCTTCGTTGAGAACCGCCGCCGGATCGTCGGTCGTGAACTCCACGCCGCCGCCCTGGTTGACGCCGAGCGTGACGGACTTGTCCAGGATTTCGCCGGTATTGCTCAGGTCGCGAATGCGAACCGACAGCGTGTTGGTCACCTGATAGGCGACCAGTTCGGCGTCCTGCCCGCCATCGGTCCGGTTGGTGTAGTTGTAGCGCGGCTGGATCTGGATGCCGGCGGTCTGGAGGTCGCGTTCGGCGATGCCGAAGGATTGCATCGCCGCGATCACGGCTGCCATCGCGTCATTGTTGGCGTCGAGCGCTTCGCGCGCCGTCTTCGCCTCGCGCATGACGCTGAGCGACATTAGCGCCAGATCGGGCGCGGTGGCCGCCTCGCCCTCGCCCATGACGATGATTCGGGGCGGCGGCTGGGTTTGGGCGCTGGCGGGCGCTATCGGCAGAACGGCCGCCGTCGTCATGACGAACGCAAGGATCTTTCTGTTCATGCTGGTCTCCAGGTCAAGCACAATGCTCGCCGAGCGCTT
>JBGTLX010000635.1:0-3853 GCA_041743855.1 Rhizobiaceae bacterium
CAAGAAGAGCCAGGTGTTCTCGACCGCCGAGGACAGCCAGGCGGCGGTGACCATCCGGGTGTTCCAGGGCGAGCGCGAGATGGCCGTCGACAACAAGGCGCTCGGCCAGTTCGACCTGGTCGGCATTCCGCCGGCGCCGCGCGGCGTGCCGCAGATCGAGGTCACATTCGACATCGACGCCAACGGCATCGTCAACGTGTCGGCCAAGGACAAGGGTACCGGCAAGGAGCATCAGATACGCATCCAGGCCAGCGGCGGACTTTCCGACGCCGACATCGAGAAGATGGTGAAGGACGCCGAAGCCAACGCCGACAGCGACAAGAAGCGGCGCGCGCTGGTCGAGGCCCGCAACCAGGCCGAGGCGCTGCTGCATTCCTCGGAGAAGTCGCTGAAGGAGTATGGCGAGAAGGTCACGGAAGCCGACCGCACCGCGATTTCGGATGCAATAACGGCGCTTCGCACCGCAGCTGAAGGCGACGATGTCGAGGCGATCAACGCCGCGAGCCAGACTTTGGCCGAGGCGTCGATGAAGCTTGGGCAGGCGATGTACGAGGCCAGCCAGAAGGAAGCGGCGGAAGCAGATGCGGCGGCCGATGCAGCCAAGGACGGCGCCGATGTGGTCGACGCCGATTTCGAGGAAATCGACGAGGACGACGACAAGAAGAAGTCGGCCTGACGCGTCTGAGTGATCGTGCGAAGAGCCCGGCGTAACCCGCCGGGCTTTTTTGCAACCATCGGGCCGAAAAATGCCGCGAACGTCGTGACGCCACTGGCGTCGCGACCGGTTCATACCTAAATCGGAAGCCAGTCATTTCGAGATGACGGCCGGAACAATGCGAGAAGACATTGACCATCGGGCAGCGGGACAGGATGAAAGCTGATTTCTATCAAACGCTGGGCGTCCAGAAGGGCGCTGATGAAAAGCAGCTCAAGGCGGCGTTCCGAAAACTCGCCATGGACTGCCATCCCGACCGCCACCCCGACGACAAGACCGCCGAGCATCGCTTCAAAATTCTGAGCGAGGCCTACGACACGCTGAAAGACCCGCAGAAGCGCGCCGCTTATGACCGCTTCGGCCACGCCGCCTTCGAGAATGGCGGCATGGGCAACGGCGCGGGAGGGTTCGGCGGCGGCGGTTTCTCCGATATTTTCGAGGATATTTTCGGCGACATGATGGGCGGCCGCCAGCGCCGCTCCTCGGGTGGGCGCGAACGCGGCGCGGATCTGCGCTACAACATGGAAATTTCGCTGGAAGAAGCGTTTGGCGGCAAGACCGCCCAGATCCGCGTGCCGAGTTCGATTTCCTGCACGGGTTGCTCGGGCTCGGGCGCAAAACCCGGAACCCAGCCCGTCACCTGCGCGACCTGCAACGGTCACGGCAAGGTGCGCGCATCCCAAGGCTTTTTCTCGATCGAGCGCACCTGCCCGACCTGCCAGGGCCGCGGCCAGACGATCAAGGACCCGTGCCCGAAATGCTCCGGCCAGGGCCGCATCGTCGAGGAGCGCGCGCTGTCGGTCAACATTCCCGCCGGCATCGAGGACGGCACCCGCATCCGGCTCGCCAATGAGGGGGAGGCCGGCATGCGCGGCGGTCCGGCCGGCGATCTCTACATTTTTCTGTCGGTCAAGCCGCACGAATTCTTTCAGCGCGACGGGGCCGACCTCTACTGCACGGCGCCGATCTCGATGATCACGGCAGCGCTCGGCGGCTCGTTCGAGGTGGCGACGCTCGACGGCACGCAGACGCGGGTCAAGGTTCCCGAAGGCACACAGAACGGCCGTCAGTTTCGCCTGAAGGGCAAGGGTATGCCGGTGCTGCGCCAGCCTACCGTCGGCGACCTTTACATCCAGACGGCGGTCGAGACGCCGCAGAACCTGACCCGGCGCCAGCGCGAACTTTTGGAAGAATTCGAACAATTGTCGTCGCAGGACAATTCGCCCCAGTCGAGCGGCTTCCTGTCGCGCATGAAGGATTTTCTCGAATCGTTCGGCGAGCGCTGAGGAAGCCGCTTCCGCGAGATTGCGCCAGCCCGCGCCTTGCCTTGGGCCACATCGCCGATTAGGTAGGTGTCGCAGTCAGCACGGGAGAACATGCCATGGCGTCTCGGTCCGGGTTGCGCAAGACGCTGGCGGCGAAGTTCGACGACGAATTGCGCTTCTTCAGGGGCTGGATGGACAGGCCGAAAGCCGTCGGCTCGATCGTGCCGACCGGCTCGGTGACGGCGCGCCGCATGGCCACGGTGATCGATACGAAATCGGGGCTACCCGTGCTCGAAGTCGGCCCCGGCACCGGCGTCATCACCAAGGCGATCCTGGCGCATGGCGTGAAGCCTGAAAACCTCTACGCGGTCGAATACTCGCCGGATTTCGTGCGCCATCTGCGCCGCCTCTATCCGCGCGTGAACGTGATCGAGGGCGACGCCTTCGATCTCGACAGGACGCTCGGCGACAAGCGCGGGCTTACCTTCGACAGCGTGATTTCAGGGGTGCCGCTGCTCAACTTTCCGGTGCCCGCGCGCGTCGCCTATCTCGACGATCTTTTGTCGCGCATCACGCCTGGCCGACCCGTCGTGCAACTCACCTACGGGCCGAAATCGCCGATCCCGCCAGGCCTCGGCGACTACACGGTCGAGCATTTCCATTTCATCATCCGCAACATTCCGCCGACGCAATTGTGGATCTACCGGCGGGCGGCGCGGAATTGAGGACTGTTGTTGATTTGACGCGGGCATCGCCTATACCTGCCATCGGGAAAAGGAGCGCTCGTGCCGGCCACGCCAAAAATCCTCGTCTTCGCCGGCTCGATCCGCTCGGGCGCCTATAGCGGCAAGACCGCCGACGCGGCGATGAAGGAACTGGCCCTGCAGGGCGCCGACATCACCCGCATTTCGCTCGCCGACTATCCGCTGCCGATCATGGACCAGGATTTCGAGGCGCAGAACGGCGTGCCTGAAAACGCGCTGAAACTGGCGCGCCAGATCGCCGCCCATGATGGCGTTCTGATCGCCACGCCCGAGTACAACGGCTCGATCCCGCCGCTTTTGAAGAACGCGATCGACTGGGTGAGCCGGGTCAGACAAGACGGCGGCCGGCCGCTGCGCCCCTATCCGGGCAAAGTGGCGGCGCTCTGTTCGTCCTCGGACGGCCACTTCGCCGGCATCCGCAGCATCAATCATCTGCGCGCCGTGCTTTCCCATATCGGCATGGAGGTCATCTCGGCGCAGGTGTCGGTGCCGGAGGGAGCGCACGCCTTCGACGAGAGCGGAAATTTCAGGGAGGAGAGGCTGCGCAAAGGCATGGCCAGGCTCTGCGGCAGCCTGATCGGGCATGCGGCGGCTTTCTCGACGCGGGTGGAGTCATGATGGAGATGCGCGACCGGCTGATCGTCGGCCTCGACGTGCCGACGGTGGGCGAGGCCGAGGCCATCGTGAAAGACCTCGACGGCGTCGCGTCCTTCTACAAGATCGGCTATCAGTTAGCCTTCGCCGGGGGCCTCGACTTCGCTCGCCAACTGGCGTCGGGCGGCACGAAAATCTTCCTCGACATGAAACTGCTCGACATCGACAACACGGTGGCCAAGGGCGTCGAGACCGTCGCAAAAATGGGCGTGTCGATGCTGACCATCCATGCCTATCCGAAGGCGATGCGAGCCGCCGCCGAGGCTGCGGACGGATCGGGACTGTGTCTGCTCGGCGTGACCGTCCTGACCTCGATGGACGAGCAGGACATGATCGATGCGGGGTACGAATACGATCCGCATACGCTGGTGCTGCGCCGCGCCGAACAGGCGTTTTCGGCCGGCATGGGCGGCATCGTCTGCTCGGCCGACGAGGCGGCGGCGGTCCGCGAGATC
>JBGTLX010000636.1:0-11565 GCA_041743855.1 Rhizobiaceae bacterium
CGCCTTTTTCGCGAGCGCATAGGCCAGTTCCTGCGCAACCTCGTGCGCCTCGTTTTCGCCGAGCCGGTGCTCGGCCACGAGACGCGCGAGAAATGCGCAATCGACCCGGCGCGCAATGTCGTGACGCGCCGGTATGGATGGAAAAGCTCTGGTGTCGTCATTGAAGCCGACCGCGTTGTAGAACCCGGCCGTCTCGGTCGTCATCTCGCGGAACCTCCGCATCCCCTCCGGGCTGTCGTGAAACCACCAGGCGGGACCAAGTTTCAGGCACGGATAGACACCGGCCAGCGGCGCGAGTTCGCGCGCGTAGCTGGATTCGTCGAGCGTGAAGACGATGATCGTCAGGTCGCGCTCCGTGCCGAGACGGTCGAGCAGCGGCTTCAGTGCGGTGACGTAGTCGGTCCGCGTCGGGATGTCGAAACCTTTGTCGCGGCCGAATTTCGTCAGCATCGAAGGCGAATGGTTGCGAAAGGATCCGGGATGGATCTGCATGACCAGCCCGTCGTCGAGGCTCATCTTGGCCATTTCGGTCAGCATCTGGGCGCGGAAAAGCCGCGCCTCGCGTTCGTCGGGCGACCCCTGCCGGACGCGATTGAAGAGTTCTTCCGCCGCGGCATCCGACAGATTGGCGGTTTCGGCGGTGGGATGGCCGTGATCGGTCGAGGTCGCGCCGAAACTCTTGAAGAATGCGCGGCGCGCGCGGTGCGCGTCGAGATAGCCGGCCCAGGCGCCGGTGTCGCAACCGGTCATTTCACCAAGCCTGTCGAGATTGGCGGAAAAACCGTCGAAGTCGGGATCGACCACGGCATCGGGTCTGTAGGCGGTGACGACGCGTCCGCTCCAGCCGCTGTCGCGGATCATGGCGTGCCAGTTGAGATCGTCGAGCGCGCCCTCGGTCGTGGCGGTCGCCTCGATGTTGAATCGCTCGAACACAGCGCGCGGCCGGAACGCGTCTTGCGTCAGGCATTCGGCTATGCGGTCGTATTGCGCGTCGGCATTGGCGGCGGTCAGCGTCTCCTCGATGCCAAACATGCCCGACAGGACGTAGTCGAACCAAAGCCGCGTCGGCGTGCCGCGAAAGACATGGAAATTTTGCGCAAAAAGCCGCCAGATCTTTCGCGGGTCGGTTTCGACCGGCGAACCATCGGCTGTCGGCACACCGAGGTCTTCCAGACTGACGCCCTGGCTGAACAGCATGCGGAACACATAGTGGTCGGGCACGATGAGCAATTGGGCGGGGTCGGGAAAGGCCTGGTTTTCGGCGAACCAGCGCGGATCGGTATGTCCATGCGGGCTGATGATCGGCAGCGCTTTGACCCCGTCATAGAGGCCGCGAGCAATGGCCCTCGACCGCACTTCGGCGGGAAACAGGAGATCGGGATCGATCAACGCACTCATCGGCTGGGGCTGCACCTCCCAATGCAATTCCGGATTTGGTATGGATGAATGGTGGGCATGTCAACATACAAAAATTGCGTTGTTGTATGATGACTTGGATTGCGCGGAAGCGTGCGGCGTTGTAGCGATGACACGCTAAGCGCTGAACGCGCGAGGGGAGACGATGCGCGGCCGCCTGTCCAACGACACCCTTTTCGACCTTGCCGATCCGATATCCGTGCCGGCCTACGACCGCGCGACAATCACGCCGGGCATTGTGCATCTGGGAGTCGGCGCGTTCCACCGCGCGCATCAGGCCGCCTATGTCGATGAATGCCTGGCAGCCGGCGAAACCGGCTGGGGCATCATCGGGGCCTCGCTGCAAAGCGCTTCGACCCGGGACGCGCTCGGCCCCCAGGACGGGCTCTACACGCTGGCGACACGCGACGGCGATGGCCAAAAGCTGCGGGTCATTGGCTCGATCCAATCTTTAATCGTCGCGCCCGAAGATCCCGCAGCGCTGCTCGACGCGCTCGGCGATCCGCGCATCCGTATCGTCACGCTGACGATCACCGAAAAGGCGTATCTGCGCGATGCGACCGGTGATCTCGACGCGGGCCATCCGGGAATCGTTGCCGATCTGGCGGACCCGGCCCAGCCAAAAACCGCGCATGGCTTTCTGGTAGAAGCGCTGGCGCGTCGGCGTGCGGCGGGGACAAAACCCTTCACGATTCTCTGCTGCGACAATCTTCCGGCCAACGGCGCGACCTTGCATCGCCTGCTCATCCAATTCGCCGCGTTGCGCGACGAAACCTTGGCCCGTCATGTCGCCGAAGACTTAGCCTGCCCGTCCAGCATGGTCGACCGCATCGTGCCGGCCACCACGGACGCCGACCGCGCCCGGATTTCGGCCAGTCTCGGCGTCGAGGATGTCTGGCCGGTCATGACCGAACCGTTCCGGCAATGGGTTGTCGAGGACAATTTCCCGACCGGCCGGCCCGCCTGGGAAAAATTCGGCGTCGCGATGGTCCGCGACGTCAAACCGTTCGAGGAGATGAAGCTGCGTCTTCTCAACGGCGCGCATTCCTCGATCGCCTATCTCGGGCTTTTGAGCGGCCACGAGACGGTATCCGCCGCCTTCGGCGATCCAGCGATCCGGCGCTTCGTCGACGCCTTGTGGGCCGAAGCCATTCCGACGCTGCCGCCCGGCCTCGATCCGCACAGCTACATCGGCGACCTTTTCGAGCGGTTTGCCAACTCGGCCCTCGTCCACCGCACCGCGCAGATCGCCAATGACGGCAGCCAGAAACTGCCGCAGCGCATCGTCGGTTCGGCGCTGGACCGCGTCGCGGCCGGCGCTTCAGCGAACCATCTCATGCTCGCCGTGGCCGCCTGGATCCGGGCCGCCGAATTGCGTGGATCGAAGCTGCCGGCCGGTCATTTTACCGACCCGCTGGATGTTTCGCTGGCCGATATCTTCGCCCGCAGCCTTTCGGCCGCCGAAACCGCCAAGACCGTGCTCCAACTGGCCGGCTTCGCCCAGGGCAGCACCCATCGCGAAAAGTTGACGGGCCTCGTATCGGCGCATCTCGAAACCCTGCGCAAGGACGGCGTTGCCCCAGCCGTTGCGGCACTCGTTACCGGAAAGGTGCGGACATGAAACAGACATGGCGCTGGTTCGGGCCTGACGATCCTGTTCAGCTTGCGCATGTCCGGCAGGCCGGCGCGAGCGGCATCGTCAGCGCACTGCATCATCTGAATGATGGCCGCGCCTGGCCGGCCGACGAGGTGCAAAAGCGCAAGGCCGAGATCGAGGCCGGCGGCCTCGAATGGTCGGTGGTCGAAAGCGTCATCGTGCACGAGGACATCAAAACCCGCACCGGCCGGCATCGCGAACTGATCGACAATTACAAGGCGTCGATCCGCACGCTGGCCGCGTCGGGCCTCCGCACGATCTGCTACAATTTCATGGCGATCACCGACTGGACGCGCACCGACCTCGACTTCCCGATGCCGCATGGCGGCACCGCCTTGCGCTTCGACATCGTCGATTTCTGCGCCTATGACGCGCTTGTGCTGAAGCGCGATGGAGCAGAATCCGACCATCCGCCCGAGCGAATCGCCGCAGCGCGGGTGCGCCTTGACGCGATGAGCGAGAGCGACCTGGCAAAGCTCGAGCGGAATTTGATCGGCTGGGTGCCCGCGCGCGAATTCATCCACGACCGTGAAAGCTTTCGGCGTGCGCTGGACCAGTATCGCGACCTCTCGGTCGAAGGCTTTCGCGAAAACCTGTTCGCGTTTCTCCGCGAGATTATTCCCGCGGCCGAGGAGGCTGGCGTGAAAATGGCGATCCATCCAGACGATCCGCCCTTCCCGCTTTTCGGGCTGCCGCGCGTGGTGTCAAGCGCGGAGGATGCCGCAGCCATTCTGGCCGCACGCAAATCGCCCGCCAACGGCCTGACGCTGTGCACCGGGTCCTATGGCGCGGGCGCGCACAACGATCTCCCCGCAATGGCCAGGCGCTTTGCATCCGACATTCCCTTCGTCCATCTGCGCAATGTGACAAAGGAGCCGGACGGTTCGTTCCATGAGGCTGAGCATCTGGACGGCGACACCGACATGGTCGCGGTGGTCGGCGCGCTGATGGCGGAGGAGCGGCGCCGCAAGGCGGGGGGCCGCGCCGACTGGGAGATGCCGATGCGGCCCGACCACGGCCATGTCATCGTCGACGACATCGGCAAGACCGTGAACCCCGGCTATTCCTGTATCGGCCGTCTGAAGGGGCTGGCCGAGCTACGCGGGATCATGCGCGCCGTCGACGCGCTGACATAGGCGTTCAAGCCGTTACATGCCCCACCTCAGCGCCGCCGTATGCACGGGCGCGTCCCAGAATTTCGCCATCTCGTCGTCCAGCATGGTCAGCGTGATCGAGCAGCCGGCCATATCGAGCGAGGTGACGTAGGAACCAACCAGCGAACACGCAACGGTGACGCCGCGGGCTTCGAACAAGCGCCGCGCGCTGTTGTACAGCAGATACAGCTCGACCAGCGGCGTGCCGCCGAAACCGTTGACGAAGAGCAGCGCCCTGCCCCGCACAGACGGCCCAAGATCTCCGGCAATTGCCGCGCAAATTTCCTCGGCGATTTCGTCGGCTGACGCGAGCGTTGCGCGGCGGCGGCCCGGTTCGCCATGAATGCCGACGCCGAATTCCATCTCCCCGTCGCCAATCTCAAAATTCGGTTTTCCCGCAGCAGGCACGGTGCAACTCGACAGCGCCACGCCCATCGAGCGCGTGGCCCTGTTGACGCGGTCGCCAAGCGCCTTGAGGTCGGCAAGCGCCATGCCTGCCTCGGCTGCGGCGCCGACGATCTTTTCGACCACCAGAGTGCCGGCAACGCCGCGCCGGCCGGTTGTGTACAGCGAATCCTCGACCGCGACATCGTCATTGGTGACGACCGTAAGCACGCCTTCGGCCATCTCGGCGGCCATCTCGAAATTCATCACATCGCCTTCATAGTTCTTGACGATGAACAGGCAGCCCGCGCCCGTGTTGACGGCCTCGTTTGCCTCCATCATCTGGTCTGGCGTCGGCGAGGTAAAAATCTGGCCGGGACAAGCGGCGTCCAGCATCCCGTGGCCGACCAAGCCTCCATGCAGCGGTTCATGGCCCGAGCCGCCGCCCGAGATCAGCGCGACCTTGCCCTGCTTCAACTCCTTGCGGCGGATGAATTTATGGCCGCCGCCGAGCACGAGAATATCGGCATGCGCCGCCGCAAAGCCGTCCAGGCTTTCGCTGAGCACGTCGTCGACGGAATTGATGAATTTCTTCATGACCACCCTCCCGAACTGATTGAACTCTGCTTCAGCCGCTCTTGCCCGCTATGCTTCCGATGCGCTGGATGAAGTCGTGGACGGCGCGGTCGAGCGCCGCGTTCTGCTTGTCGTCGCCGAGATCGGGCACGGTCAGCGACAGATGCCTGGTCTTGCGGCCGCCTCCAGCCGCCGGCGTCTTGCCCGGATGCGCCTTACGGTAGGCGTCGAGAAAATGCTCGCGCTCGACCGCGCTGAAGTGGCAGACCGCAAAAATCTGCGGCAGATGCTTTGCGGGAATCGGCACCGTATAGGCGGGGCTCGAAATCTGCGTGACAAAGCTGCGGTGTTTTCCGAGCGCGTCGGCGAGGCGTTGGCGCATGCCGGAGGGACGCTGTTCGATGACAGCCGAAAGGACCGTCTTGTAGGCCCGGATCGCCTCCTCGGCAGCGCTTCCGGTTTCCTTGTCGACGTCGGCCATTGCTAGATTGCAACATCGGCGATGGCGGCCTTCGCCGCCGCAAGCTGCGCCGGAGCCACCGACAGATCACGCAAGCCGGCCTCCAGCAGCGCCGGGATTGACGCGGGGTCGCCGCCGGCGTCGCCGCACAGGCTGACCGGAATGCCGTTTGCCTTGCCGAACGCCGCCACCTGTCCGATCAAGCGGAGCACGGCCGGGTTCCTGACGGAATTCAGCGCCGCGACAGTTCCGTTGTCGCGCGCGGCCGCCATCACATATTGCGTCAGATCGTTGGAGCCGATCGAGAAGAACGCGGCATCGGCGAATTCTTCCGGCGCGATCGCCACGGACGGCACCTCCACCATGATGCCGAGCGGCGGCATTTTATGCGCGACGCCGTCAATCGACAGTGCGGCCTCCTCCTCCGCAAACAGCCCCGCCGCTTTGGCATATTCCTCCTGCACGGCGACCATCGGCAGCATCACCTTGAGATTGCCGTGGACTCCAGCGCGCAGCAGCGCCCTGATCTGCACCCGAAAGATGTCCGGGCGCGCCAGCGACAGGCGGATGCCGCGCAGGCCGAGAAACGGATTGGTTTCCTCAACGGTAAAGCCGGGCACCGGCTTGTCGCCACCGGCATCGACGGTGCGGATCGTCACCGGCTTGTCCCCGGCCCATTCCAGCACTTTTCGGTAGGCGCGGTATTGCGTCTCCTCGTCCGGTAGCGTCTTGCCGAACAGGAATTCGGTCCGCATCAAGCCGACGCCGTCGCAGGTGGCGAAATCGATGCGCTCGACATCCGACGGATCGGCGATGTTGACCTGCACCCGGACCGGCGTGCCAAGCTTTGTTGCTGCCGGGCGGGCCAGAAAATTCTCGGCGTCCGCGCGACGCGCCGAAAAGCCGGCGGATGCAGTTCGGAATCGCAAACGCTCGGCGTCCGAAGCGTCGAAGACGATGCCGCCATGCTCGGCGTCGAGCAGCGCCATTCCCGAAAATCCGTTCGCGTCGCCGCCCAGGCCTACCACCATCGGCACGCCGCGCGAGCGCGCCAGCATCGCCACGTGGCTGGCCGGACTCCCCTCCTTCAGCGCGATGCCGCCGCCAAAACTCCAATCGGTGGCGAGGAACCGCGTCGGCGCGATGTCGCCGCCATAGAGGATCGCGCCGGCAGGCGCGACGCTAGCCGCATCGTCCATCAGCGCTCGCAATACCTGATCGCGAATGTCGCGAATGTCGGCGGCGCGGGCGCGGAAATAGTCCTGGTCCGAGGCTTCGTATCCCAAAATCTCCCCGTCGAGCGTTTTCGTCCACGCGGCGTCGGCGGCTTGCCCTGCGGCGATTGCGGCATAGGCCGGACCGGTCAGCGCGTCGTCTTCAAGCATCGCCAGCTGAAATTCGAGAATTTCGGCGGCCTCGCCGGGAGCGACCGCCATCATGCCGGCAAGCCGTTCCGAAGCAGTTTCCATGGCTTCGTCGAGCGCTGCCCTTTCAGCCTCCGGCGATCCCTTGACGGCATAGCGCGCCAGCGGGCTGTCGAGGTCGAAGACCGGCCCTTCCGCATAGCCCGCCGAGGCGGGAATGCCCTTGAGTTCAAGCGGTCCGGGCATGGACGCCGTCCTCGTCGAAATCGCGCTCGACAAGCGCGACCAGCGCGTCGACCGCTTGGCTCGCGCCGTCGCCATCGGCCCGCAGATGCAGAACGCTGCCCTTGGGCGCCTTCGCCGCCATCACCTTGACGATGCTCTTGGCGTCGAACCAGGGGCCCGTATCGAGCGCCAGTTCGACCCGCGCGGAAAAACTCTTGGCCAGCTTGGTCAGCTTGACCGACGGGCGCGCGTGCAGCCCTACCTCATGGGTGATCACGACCGTGGCTTGTGCTTTTGCCGACATGCTGCTTCCCTCGATCACGCCGGCGACAATTCATGCGCCGTCGCGACGACCTGTTTGAGCGACGCGCCGCCCGACGCTTCGGTGGCCGCCATCACAGCGCCCTCGACGATCGGCGCGTTGCAGATGATTATTTTTCCGGCGCGCGGCTGGCCGATCAGTTCGATGGCCATCTCGCTGTTGGTTTCCGCTCCGCCGAGATCGACCAGAACGGCGACGCCGGCCTCCGACCACGCTTCCTCGATGGCGTCCATGATGGCCCCGACCGACGTGCCGAGGCCGCCCTCCTGATTGCCGCCGCACCAGGCCAGCGGCACCTCGTCGCCGACCATCTGGCGCACCATGTCGGCCGCGCCCTCGGCGACCAGCGGCGAATGCGACACGATGACGATCCCCACATTCTTCATGCCATTTCCCCGAACGATTGCGCCACGGCCCGAATCAGCAGAGCCGACGAGCGCGCTCCGGCATCCATATGCCCTATCGAACGGTCGCCGAGAAATGACGCGCGGCCTCGTGTCGCCCTCATTGGCACGGTGGCCTGCGCGGCGGCGTCTGCGGCGTCCACGATCTCGCCTGTGGATTTCCCGGCAACAAGCGCTTTATGCACCGGATAGAGCACATCGAGCATGGTCTTTTGCCCGGCCTGGGATTTTCCGCGCGCGGCCACGGCATCGACCGCATTGCCGAAGGCGGCGTTGAGATCGGCGCGGCCCGGGTTCTCCGGCAGTTCCTTGCCCAGCGCCATGAAGAAAGTTCCAAACAGCGGCCCGGACGCCCCGCCGACCGTCATCACCAGTTTCGTGCCGATGGCCTTCAGCGCTTCGGGTAGCGGTTTGGCGGCGAACGACGCTGCTTCCGCCCGCACAGCCTCGAAGCCGCGTCTCATGTTCAGCCCATGGTCGCCGTCGCCGATCGCCTGGTCGAGCGCCGTCAACTCGTCGGCATGCGCCGCCACCGTGTCGGCTGCTGCCTCGATGAGCGCGCTAAGGTCGAGCTTTGCCATGATCTCCATCATCCCGAAATCCTATTGCCCGAACCGTCGAAAAACAGCGGCGCGCGGTAGCGCACGCTCACCGCGTCGCCCTTGCGGAACGGCGTGTCGGTGTCGGTCAGCGTGATCAGTTTTCGGTGCTTCACCGTCAGATGCAGATGGTTCTGGTCTCCGAGATGCTCGACCCAGTCGATCACCCCGTCGGCATGGCCGTTGGCGGACTTCTCGATGGTCAGATGCTCGGTGCGCGCGCCGATGGTCTTTGTTCCTGCTGGTACGGCCGCATCCGGCAGCAGCCCCACCGGAATGAGGTTGATCGCCGGCTGGCCAAGCCGTGCGGCGACATGCAAATTCGCCGGCTCGCGATAGATCGTCTTCGGCGAACCGATCTGCACCAGCACGCCGTCGGCCAGGATGCCGATGCGGTCGGCCATGGTCATCGCCTCGATCTGGTCGTGGGTGACGTAGAGCACGGTCGAGCCGAGCTCGGCCTGGATGCGCTTCAGTTCGAGCCGAAGCTCGGCCCGCAGCTTGGCGTCCAGCGAGGACAGCGGCTCGTCCATCAGGTAGATGGCGGGCTTGCGTACCAGCGCCCGGCCGATGGCGACACGCTGCATCTCGCCGCCGGACAGTTTTGTCGAGCGGTTATCGAGCTTGTGGTGGATGCGCACCAGTTTCGCCACCTCCTCGACGCGGCGCTTGATCTCGGGCTCGGTCATTTTGCGCGCCGGCGAACGCAACGGAAATGCCAGGTTCTCGAACACGCTGAGATGCGGATAGAGCGAATATTGCTGGAAGACGAAGGCGACGTCCCGCGCCGCCGGCTCCAGCCGCGTAGCGTCCCGTCCGCCGATATGGATGGTCCCCGTGTCAGGCTTTTCCAGTCCGGCGATCAGCCGCAGCGTCGTCGTCTTGCCCGCCCCGGTCGGACCGAGCAGTATCACGAACTCGCCATCGGCGATGCGCAGATCGAGGCTGTCCACCGCCTGATGGTCGCCGAACGCCTTGCTGACACTCTTGAGGACAACGTCAGCCATGCCGGCCTCCGTCATGGATCGCAGTACGGATGGCGCGGCCCGACGCCTTGTCGAAGATCGACAGCCTGGCTGCGTTGAGCGTCAGACCCACCGGCTCGCTTATGCGGAAATTCATGTCGGCCGGCGCGCGCGCTTTGATCATGCCATCCGCCGTCTCGACCGCCACGATCTGCGTCGTGCCGAGATACTCCGTGCCATAGACCTGCCCGCGCAGTTTCGAATTGTCGTCGAAGCGGATGTGCTCGGGGCGGATGCCGAGCGCCATGTCGCCAGAAACCATGTCTTCGCGGATCTGCGGCACGGCTACCGCCGCGCCCTGCACGACGATTTCGCTGGCGCCTTTGGTCAGGCCACTTTGGAAAGACAGAAAATTCATCGGCGGCGAACCGATGAAGTCGGCGACGAACATCGACGCCGGTCGGTCGTAGATCTCCTGCGGGCTGCCGAACTGCTCGATCAGCCCGTTGCTCATCACCGCGATCTTGTCGGCCATCGACATGGCCTCCATCTGGTCATGCGTGACATAGACGGTGGTCGCGTGGATGCGGTTGTGCAACTCGCGCAGTTCATGGACCATGAGGTCGCGGAACTCGCTATCCAGCGTGCCGAGCGGCTCGTCCATCAGGAAACATTTCGGGCGGCGCACGATGGCGCGGCCCAGCGCCACGCGCTGGCGGTCGCCGCCGGCAAGCCCCGAGACGGGTTTGTCGAGCAGATGATCGATGCGCAGCAGTTTTGCCGTCTCCTCGACGCGGGCGCGAATCTCGGCTTTGGGCATGCCCTGCGCCAGCAGCGGAAAGCCGATGTTCTTGCGCACATTCATATGAGGATAGAGTGCGAAAAGCTGGAACACGAAGGCGATGTCGCGTTCGCGCGCTCGGCGCTGGCTGACATCCTCGCCGTCGAGCAGGATGCGGCCGCTGGAGGGGAGTTCCAGCCCGGCGATCATGCGCAGGGTCGTCGTCTTGCCGCAGCCGGACGGCCCGAGCATGACGAAGAACTCGCCATCCTCGACGGTGAAGGTCGAGTCCTGGACCGCCACGAACGACCCGAATTCCTTCCTGAGGTTCTCGACGCGAATCTCGGCCATCGCCCTACTCCGGAAATTTCGAGACGATGATGAACATGACCGTGCCGAACAGCATGGTGACAAAGGACCAGGTGTAGAGCGTCATCGCGAAGGGCTGGAACAGCATGATGAAGCCGAGCCCGATCAACGCGGTGGCGATGTTTTCGAGCACGCCGCGCCGGAGAGAGCGCGGCCAGTTCGCGTGTTTCCTGACGATCGGTTTGCCGCTCATTTCCGCACCGCCCCGAATGTGATGCCGCGCAGCAGCTGCTTTCGAAGCAGAATCGTGAACACCAGGATCGGCACCAGGAAGATCGTGGTTCCCGCCGCCACCGCCGGCCAGTCCTGCCCACCCTCGCCGATGATGGTCGGGATGAAGGGCGGAGCGGTCTGCGCGGTTCCCGAAGTCAGGAGTGCGGCGAAAGCATACTCGTTCCAGGCGAAGATCAGGCAGAAGATGGCGGTGGCGGCGATGCCGGTCGTGGCCTGCGGCAGCACCACCTTGCGGAATGCCTGCAGCCTCGTGTAGCCGTCGATCATCGCCGCTTCTTCGTATTCGCGCGGGATCTCGTCGATAAACCCCTTGAGCAGCCAGACGGCCAGCGACACGTTGACCGCAGTATAGAGCAGGATCATGCCGAGCGCGGTGTCCGACAGGCCAAGTTCGCGGTACATAAGGTAGATCGGGATCGCGACCGCAATCGGCGGCATGAAGCGCGTCGACAGGATGAAGAACAGAAGGTCGTCGGCCAGCGGCACCTTGAAGCGCGAAAATCCATAGGCCGCAAGCGTGCCGAGAAACACCGCGCAGAAGGTCGAGCCGAAGGCGATGATCAGCGAATTGACGAAGCGCGGCACGAAGTTCGACTGGCCGGCGATCACCATGTTGCGCTTGCGCGTGGTCTCGTCGCAGAAATTCGTCGCCGGC
>JBGTLX010000637.1:0-9952 GCA_041743855.1 Rhizobiaceae bacterium
GCGATCGCGCTTAACGACGAGGCCGAGCGGATGGCGGCGACGACGGCCTTTGCCGTCACCGCATCCGGCCTGATCTTGTTCGGCATCGGCGCGGCTCTGTGGGGCCTGCTCGCTGGACTGGCTGTGCTGGCGCTGGACTCGTTCAAAAAACGCTAGCGCTTTCAAGTTCTTGTCCGGTTTTACGGGGCGCACTCTTGAATCGCCGTTTTTCTCATCCCATCTCGAATCGAAGCAGCCGGTTTGGCTGTCTCCAACCGAAGGAACGGAGAGAAATGAATACGACCGCACTGATCCGTCCGGCCTGGACGCCGGCGACCATCGCGCTGATGGTGGTGGGCTTCGTGGTGTTCTGGCCGCTCGGCCTCGCCATGCTCGGCTACATCATCTGGGGCGACCGGCTTGACGGCTTCAAGCGCGACGCCAACCGGGCGACCGACGGCTTTTTCGCCGGCTGCCGCCGCAGTGCCGACAAGACGCATCGCTGGGGCCACGGCTCTGCCCGCACCGGCAATGTCGCCTTCGACGACTGGCGCGAAAAGGAACTTGAGCGGCTCGCCGAAGAGCGGCGCAAGCTCGACGAGGCCATGACCGAGTTCGACGACTATGCCCGCGAACTGCGCCGCGCTAAGGACCAGGAAGAGTTCGACCGCTTCATGGCCAACCGCAACCGCGCGGCGCCGGCCAAGTCGCAGCCTGACGACAAGCCGTCATCCGGCCTGCTCGACGAAGCTTGAGTTCGCTGCACAACGGCAAAAAAAACGGCGTCGCGCAAGCGGCGCCGTTTTCATGTGAGCCGCCCCGCCAACGAATCACGTATCCTTGCAAAATGTCCTTCGGATTCTTCAAACGCCTGACGACGCCGACGCCCCCTCCCGCCGAGGAGCGCGAGCATGTGGTCGCCGGCCGCACGCTGCCGCTGAAGATCGTCGAAAACGACCGCGCGCGACGGCTGACGTTGCGCATCGACGCCGGCGGACGCGGCCTGCGCATAACGGTTCCGCCGGGGCTTCGAAAGGGCGAGGTCGACCGTTTTTTGCATCGGCAGCAGGGCTGGCTGGAACAGCGGCTGGCCAAAGTGCCGGAGCGGCCGCAGGTTCGGCCCGGCATAAAGGTGCCGCTGCGCGGCGTGCCGCATCTGATCGTTCACGAACCGGGCAAACGCGGAAGCGTGACGGTCGGTTCGGAGCACGGATCACCGGCGCTCTTCGTCCATGGCGACCGGCGGCATCTGCAACGCCGGATCGCGGATTTCCTGAAGCGCGAGGCAAAGCGCGACATCGACGCGCTGGTGGATAAGCATACGGCGTCGATCGGCAAGAAGGCCAAGGCGGTGCGGTTCCGCGACACGACCAGCCGCTGGGGCTCGTGCACCTCGGACGGGGCGCTGTCGTTTTCCTGGCGCATCATGATGGCGCCTTCGCCGGTCATCAATTATCTCGTCGCGCACGAGGTCGCGCATCTGAAAGAGATGAACCACGGCCCGAAATTCTGGAAGCTGTGCGAGGAGCTTTGCCCGGATACGAACCGCTGCAAGGCCTGGTTGAAAAAAAATGGCGGCGCGCTGCAGGCGATCGGGTTCGATTGAGAAGGCAGGTCAGCGGCTTTCCTCGACTCTGTTGCTGATTCATGCCAATTCCCGCCCCATGTCCCTCGACATCAAAATCTGCGGGTTGAAGACTGCCGAGGCCCTGGACGCAGCCCTTGCCGGTGGCGCGAGCCATGTCGGTTTTATTTTCTTTCCCAAAAGCCCGCGCAACATTTCGCCGACTGACGCCGCCAGGTTGCGGGAAGCTGCGCGAGGCCGGGCGACGGCGGTTGCGGTGACGGTCGATGCGAGCGACGCATTGCTCGCCGAGATTGTCACTGCGATGTCGCCCGACATGCTGCAATTGCATGGGGCCGAAAGCCCGGCGCGGGTCGCGGAATTGAAGGCGCGTCACGGGCTGCCTGTCATGAAGGCCTTTGCCATCCGCGAAGCCGCCGATCTCGACGCGGTAAAACCCTACTTTGGCGTCGCGGATCGCTTTCTGTTCGACGCCAAGCCGCCGATGGGCTCTGAACTGCCCGGCGGCAACGGTGTCGCTTTCGACTGGCGTTTGCTGGAAGGCATCGATCCCGGGATCGACTATATGCTTTCGGGAGGCCTCACTGCGGCAAATATCGGTGAGGCTCTGCGCCTCGCCACCCCGCCCGGCATCGACATCTCGTCGGGCGTAGAAAGCGCTCCCGGCGTCAAGGATGCGGCGCTCATCGCAGAGTTTTTTCAGGTGGCGCGGGCGGCGAAAGACAAAAGCACTGGGTGAGGAACGGCCGAGACAGTTTACTTTTTGCCCTGCTAAGGCATAAGCGTCCGCAAAGTCGCGCATGGGGCAACAGCAAGGTGTCCCCAGAGCCAGGATTCGTTTGATGAACAAGCCGACAGAACCCAATTCCTTCCGCACCGGTCCCGACGAGCAGGGCATGTTCGGCATTTTCGGCGGCCGCTTCGTCGCCGAAACGCTGATGCCGCTGATCCTCGATCTGGAAAAGCACTGGAATTTCGCCAGGACCGACCCGGCCTTCAAGGCGGAGGTCGAGCATCTCAACAAGCATTATACCGGCCGGCCGAGCCCGCTCTATTTCGCCGAGCGGTTGACCGAGCATTTGGGCGGCGCGAAAATCTACTTCAAGCGTGACGAGCTGAACCACACCGGCAGCCACAAGATCAACAACTGCCTCGGCCAGATTCTGCTTGCCAAGCGCATGGGCAAGAAACGCATCATAGCCGAGACCGGGGCCGGCCAGCACGGCGTCGCCTCGGCGACAGTGGCGGCGCGTTTCGGCCTGCCGTGCGTGGTCTATATGGGCGCGACGGACGTCGAGCGGCAGGCGCCCAACGTGTTCCGCATGAAGCTGCTCGGCGCGGAAGTCATGCCGGTGACCTCCGGCCACGGCACTCTGAAGGACGCGATGAACGAGGCGCTGCGCGACTGGGTGACCAATGTCGATGATACCTATTACATGATCGGCACCGCCGCCGGACCGCATCCCTATCCCGAGATCGTGCGCGAATTGCAGTCCGTGATCGGGCGCGAGGCGAAAGAGCAGATGATGGAGGCCGAGGGCCGCCTGCCCGACATGCTGGTGGCGGCGGTCGGCGGCGGCTCCAACGCCATCGGCCTTTTCCATCCCTTCCTCGATGATCGCTCCGTGCAGATCGTAGGTGTGGAAGCGGGCGGCAAGGGGCTTCAGGGCGAAGAGCATTGCGCCTCGCTGACCGCCGGTTCGCCCGGCGTGCTGCACGGCAACCGCACCTATTTGCTGCAAACCACCGACGGGCAGATCATGGAAGGTCATTCGATCTCGGCCGGCCTCGACTATCCGGGCATCGGGCCGGAGCATTCCTGGCTGAAGGAGGCGGGCCGGGTCGAGTATGTGCCGATCATGGATACCGAGGCGCTGGAAGCGTTTCAACTGCTGACGCGCCTCGAAGGCATCATTCCGGCGCTGGAGCCGGCCCATGCGCTCGCCGAGGTGATAAAGCGCGCGCCGAAAATGGGGAGGGAAAAAATCATCGTGATGAATCTCTGCGGCCGCGGCGACAAGGATATTTTCACGGTCGGCAAGATCTTGGGCATGGAGTTTTAGGCGATGACCACCCGCATCGCCCGCCGCATGGCAAAGCTGAAAACCGAGGGCCGTCCGGCTCTGGTCACCTATGTCATGGGTGGCGATCCGGACTATGACACGTCGCTGAAAATCATGCAGGCGCTGCCGAAAGCCGGAGCCGACATCATCGAGCTCGGCATGCCTTTTTCCGACCCGATGGCCGACGGCCCTGCGATCCAGGCGGCGGGCCTGCGCGCACTGAGGGGCGGGCAGACGCTGGTCAAGACACTGCGCATGGCGGGTGACTTCCGCGCCGGTGATGCCGAAACCCCGATCGTGCTGATGGGCTACTACAACCCGATCTATGTCTATGGCGTCGAGCGATTTTTGGCCGACGCGATTTCGGCCGGGATCGACGGGCTGATCGTCGTCGATCTGCCGCCCGAAATGGACGAGGAGCTTTGCATTCCGGCGCTGAAGGCCGGGGTCAACTTTATCCGGCTGGCGACGCCGACGACGGACGAAAAGCGTCTGCCCAAGGTTCTGGAGAACACATCGGGCTTCGTCTACTATGTCTCGATGACCGGCATCACCGGTTCGGCGCTGGCCGACACGACCAAGGTTACGGCGGCGGTGAGGCGCATCAAGAGCCACACGGATTTGCCCGTCTGTGTCGGATTCGGCGTCAAGACGGCCGAACAAGCACGGGTAATCGGGGGGTCGGCCGACGGCGTCGTGGTCGGCACGGCCATCGTCAATGCTGTCGCCGATGCGATCGGCGCGAAGGGCGACCCTGTGCAGGCCGTGTCCACGCTGGTCGGCGACCTGTCGCAAGGCGTCCGCTCGGGGCGCCTTGCTCCCGCCGAATAGTTTTCTCATTTTATCGGGATCACGGGACAAGAGATCATGAACTGGATCACCAACTACGTCCGCCCGCGGCTGAACTCGATGCTGGGACGGCGCGATATGCCTGAAAACCTCTGGATCAAGGATCCGGAGAGCGGCGAGATGGTCTTTCACAAGGACCTGGAATCGAACCAGTACGTGATCCCGTCCTCGGGTCATCACATGAAGATTTCGGCCCGCGAGCGGCTGAAATTCTTCTTCGACGATGGCCGCTACGAGACGCTTGAAAACCCCAAGGTCGGCGTCGATCCGCTGAAATTCCGTGACGAGAAGCGCTACACCGACCGGCTGCGCGACGCCCGCGCCAAGACCGGCATGGAAGACGCCATCATCAACGCTTTAGGCTCGATCGAGGGCCTGCCGGTGGTGGCGACGGTGCAGGATTTCGCTTTCATGGGCGGCTCGCTCGGCATGGCGGCGGGCGAGGCGATCATTCGCGGATTTCAGGCTGCGGTCGAGAAGAACCGGCCGATGATTCTGTTCGCCTCTTCGGGCGGCGCCCGCATGCAGGAGGGCATCTTGTCCCTCATGCAGCTTCCGCGCACGACGGTCGCGGTCGACCGCCTCAAGGAAGCCGGGCTGCCCTACATCGTCGTGCTGACCAATCCGACCACCGGCGGCGTCACCGCGTCCTATGCGATGCTGGGCGACGTCCACATCGCCGAGCCGGGGGCGCTGATCGGCTTTGCCGGCCCGCGCGTCATCGAGCAGACGATCCGCGAAAAACTGCCCGAGGGTTTTCAGCGCGCCGAATATCTGATGGAGCACGGCATGGTCGACATGGTCGTGTCCCGGCTCGAACTGAAGTCGACAATCGCGCGGCTGCTCAAGATCCTGCTCAAGCTGCCGGAGGAGCCCAAACCGCTGGAGCCGGAAATCCTGCCGCCGCTGCCGGCCGTGGCAGAAGCTCGCCTCCAGGCGTAAAGCCTGGCGCGACAATGCCGCCAATTGCGCGCGGCGTGGTATTTGTTTGCGCATGATCTTTTCCGAAAACCGGTCCACTTTTCGGGATCATGCTCTAGGATTCGTTCATGACAACGCTCTCCGCCGACCGTGAAATCGAGCGCCTCATGGCGCTGCATCCGAAGGGCTTCGACCTTTCGCTCGACCGCATCTCGCGCCTGCTGGAAAGGCTCGGCAATCCGCAGGACAGACTGCCGCCGGTGATCCATATCGCCGGCACCAACGGCAAGGGATCGGCGGCGGCGTTCTGCCGCGCGTTGCTGGAGGCGTCCGGGCTTGCCGTCCCCGTCCACACGTCGCCGCATCTGGTCAACTGGCACGAGCGCTACCGGCTGGCGGGGAGCGGCGGCGGCAAGTTTGTGGCCGACGCGCTTCTGGCGAAAACCATCGCCCGCGTCGCCGAGGCCAATCGCGGCGAAAAGATCACCGTGTTCGAGATCCTGACGGCGGTGACGTTCCTGCTGTTTTCCGAACATCCGGCTGACGCGGCCATCATCGAGGTCGGGCTCGGCGGACGTTTCGACGCGACCAATGTCGTGTCGCCGGCGGTAACACTGATCATGCCGGTATCGCTTGACCATGAGGCGTATCTCGGCGACCGGGTCGAACTGATCGCGTCGGAAAAGGCCGGCATCATCAAGGCCGGATGCCCGGTCGTCGTCGGGGCGCAGGAATCCGACACGGCGCAGGAGGTGATGATCGAGACAGCCGAGCGGCTTGGCTGTCCGGTTATGGTCTATGGCCAGGATTTTCTCGCCTATGAGGAAAACGGCCGGATGATCTTTCAGGACGACAGCGGGCTGATGGACCTGCCGCCGCCAAAATTGCCGGGCCGACATCAGGTGTCGAACGCGGCGGCGGCTATCGCTGCGGTCAAGGCCGCAGGCTTCGACATCGGCCAGAACGCCGCCGAGCGCGCGATGGGGAACGTCTATTGGCCGGGACGGATGCAGAGGCTGCCGCAGGGTCGGCTGACGGAACTTGCCCCCGCCGGCGCCGAAATCTGGCTCGACGGCGGCCACAATCCGGGCGCAGGCATGGTGGTCGCCGAAGCGCTGGCCGAGCAGGAGGAAAAATACCCGCGCCCGCTGTTCCTGATCTGCGGGATGATCAACACCAAGGACCAGACCGGCTATTTCCGCGCTTTCGAGGGCATGGCGCGGCATGTCTATACAGTGCCTGTCAGCCTGAGCGAGTCCGGCGTGCCGAACGAGGAACTCGCGGTGCGCGCCGAGGAGGCGGGACTGTCTGCCGAGCCGGTCAGCTCGGTGGCCAGTGCGCTGATGTTGCTGCGCGACACCTGGGAGGTGGACGAAACCCCGCCGCGCATCCTGATCGGCGGCTCGCTTTACCTCGCCGGAGCAGTGCTGGCCGAAAACGGCACTCCGCCCGTATAGCGGAGTGCGTCCTTCGAGGCTCGCTTCGCTCGCACCTCAGGATGAGGGAGGTTGGCGCAGCTTCTTAGAGGGTTAGGCAACGTAGCGGCGCCCCTTCCTGTGATGGGCATGCGCGCTGTCGGTCCTCATCCTGAGGTGCGAGCCCTCGCAGCCGGAGACAGGACGGATCGATTTGGCTTGGCGAGCCTCGAAGGACGCACTGCTTACTTCAGCTCGATCTCGATAAAAGCGTATTCGCCGTCATTGGCGTTGATCACGTCGTGCTCGACGCCTTCCGGCCGGAAATAGGGCACGCCCTTCTTCATCTCGGCAAAACTCTCGCCGGACTCCGTCAGCAGTTTCACTTTGCCGTCCGTCAGCGGCACGACGACATAGTCGTGCGCATGGCGGTGCCAGCCGGTGTTTTCGCCCGGCTGGAAGCGGTATTCGGTAACGATGACGCGGTCATTGTCGATGAAGATCGTGGCCTTGGCTGTTCCCGACATTTTTTTCTCCTGATGGATCGTGGTCAGGATTGATCGTGAAACGGAAAGTGTCGAGAGCCAAGGCCAGGCATTGCGAAGCGCCACAAAAAAAGCCCGGCGCGAGGCCGGGCTCTCAGGAAACGCGTCGAGAATCAGGCGACGGCGCCGCCGATCCAGTGCGCGAGCGCCGTCTTGGGCAGGGCGCCGACCTTGATGCTGGCGACTTCGCCGCCCTTGAAGATCATCAGCGTCGGGATCGAGCGCACGCCGAACTGGGCGGCAAGCTCGGGGTTCTCGTCAATGTTTAGCTTGGTGATCTTCACCTTGCCGGCCATTTCGGTCGCGATTTCCTCGAGCGACGGGCCGATCATCTTGCAGGGTCCGCACCACTCGGCCCAGAAATCGACGACAACGGGGCCTTCGGCCTCAAGCACGTCGGCGGTGAAATTGCTCTTGTCGACCTTGAGCGTGGCCATGCAAAAATCCTTTCAAGCTTTCAAGAGCGGCTCGCTTCAAAATCAGAATAGCTGCGCCGCTCTATCTCTTTGTTGTCGCATCGGATTTATCCGAAAACCGCTTCGCACTTTTCGGTCCGATGCTTGTCGCACCAGATGTGGGGAGTGTTTGGCTGCTTTCAAGCAGCGCTTGTGTCACGGCTGCGTGAGTCGGGCAAGCGCGTGATCGAGGGCCGCGGCAGGCGCTTCGAGAAGCTGAGGCCCCTCGGTGAACAGCAGGACAGCGGAGATCGACCTGCCGGGATAGATCGGTTTCAAAAGCTCACGGTAAAGCGCCAGCTGGACGATGTGCGAGGGCGCGATCTCCTCGATAGCCGCCGGCCGGCCGGTCTTGTAGTCGACGATGAGAACCTGGGTCTCGGTCACCGCCAGCCTGTCGATCGTGCCCGAGACCGAACGCTGCCTGCCGCGAATGGTCATGTCGCCCATGACCGACACCTCGGCCCGCGAGCCGGGAGCAAAAAGCGGGGCGAAACCGGGAGCGTTCAGGATCGCCTCGACCTCATCGAGCGTCGTCCGCCGTTCCGCCGGTGTCCATCTCGAGGCCGTCAGATCGAGATAGCGTAGCGCCGCCGCCCGGCGCTCGGCTTCCGCCAGGCCGGGCAGCATTTGCAGCATCTTGTGGACGGCCAGCCCGCGCTCGACGGCAAAGACGGGCGCGAGTTCGGCGTCCAGAACCGGCGAGAGGTTCGAGACGACCGCCGCGCGCGATTCCTCGATCAGCACCGACGCGCCGGATGGCGAGAGCGGGCGCGGCAGGTCTTCTACGGGCGGCAGCATGTCGAGGAAGCCTGCGGGCAAAACATGGTCCGGCGATTCCTGTGGCTTTTCGTCCTCTGCCTCACTGGCAAGGGGAGGATCCTTGGTCACGCGAAAACGATGCACCGTTTCGTCGCGGATAGGGTGTTTCAATTCTTCGGTATCCGCCACCCCGATCAGCGCCCGGCAGACGATGGCGTGCCAGCTTGTCGGGTTCTGCGCGCGCTTGCCGTGATAGCCGCAGACGACCAGCCGATCCTCGGCGCGCGTCATGCCGACATAGAGCAGGCGGCGATATTCATCGTCGGCGCGTTCTTTGGCGCGGTCGGTCGCCGCTTGCGAGAACCCGTTCGAGACTTCGGTGCCCGAGCGCCAGAGATAACCCTTGTCGCACGCGATGATCTTGGGCGCGAACGGCATCAGCCGGGGCAGATGCTGGTCCACGGCCGACGCCGAGCCGCTGTCGATCAGGAACACGACGGGGGCTTCGAGGCCCTTGGCGGCATGGACCGTCATGATGCGGACCTCGTCGCGGCCCTGGTCCATTTCGCGCTTGATCTCGGGGCCGGCGCTTTCCAGCGTGGCGAGGAAGGCCTCCAGGCCCGGCAGGCCGGTGCGCTCCTCGGCCAGCGAAAAACTCAAAAATTCGTCGAGAATGTCGCCGGCCTCGTGGCCGAGCCGTGCGATCATCCTTTTGCGCACGCCGTCGCGGCCAAGCACGCCGGAATAGAATTCGAACACCGGCTTGAACGCCGCCTCGCCCATCCAGGCATCGAGTTTTGCGACGAATTTTCCCAGTTCGGCGTCGGCGGTCCCACCGCGCCGAAGCGCGTCGAACAGCGACCGTGCTTCGGGCCGCCCGGCGGCAAGCTCCATAAGGCCAACCTCGGAAAGCGCGAAGACCGGGCTTCTGAGCAGCGCGGCCAGCGACAGATCATCGTCCGGCTGGATCAGGAAACGGCCGAGCGCGATCAGATCCTTGACCGCTATGTGGCTGGGCAGGCTCAGCCGGTCGGCCCCCGCGACCCGGACGTTCTTTTCCTTCAGGCTTTTCGACAGCGCGTGGACGAAGCGGTCGCGCTTGCGCACCAGAACCATGACGTCGCCCGGCGTAAGGCGCTTGCCGCTGCCTTCGATGATCTCGCCGCGGTCGAGCCAGAGCTTTATCGTGGCGGCGACATCCTCGGCGACGCGCACCGCCGGCGCGCGCGCATGATCAATCGCCTGCGCCCAGTCGTCCGGCTCCTCTACGGCGTCTGTCCCGATCGAGGGCCAGAGTTCGACATAGCCCGGCGCATCGAAGCGGATGGCGTCATGCCGCACCGGACCGGGGTCATGTGTAATGCCGCGCCGGGCCTCG
>JBGTLX010000638.1:0-6911 GCA_041743855.1 Rhizobiaceae bacterium
CTTCAACGAGGGATATTCGGCGAGCGACGGCGAGGCCCCTGCGCGCGCGCCGCACTGCGACGAGGCGATCCGTCTGGCGCGCCTGCTTTTGCGCCTGTACCAGGCCGAGCCTGAGATCATGGGGCTGACCGCGCTGCTTCTGCTGCAGCATTCGCGCACCACGGCCAGATACGATGCGCAAGGCAACGTGGTGCTCCTGGACGATCAGGACCGCGATATCTGGAACCACAACATGATCGCCGAAGGGCTGGCGCTCGTCGACAAGGCGATGCGCCACCGGCAGCCCGGACCCTATCAGATCCAGGCAGCGATCGCAGCGCTGCACGCGCGCGCGGAGCGGCCCGAGGAGACGGACTGGAAACAGATCGACCTGCTCTATGCGGCGCTGGAGGGCCTGCAACCCTCGCCGGTCGTGACGCTCAACCGGGCGGTCGCCGTGTCCAAGGCGCGCGGGGCGCAAGCCGCGCTTGCCATGATCGAGCCGCTGGCCTCAAAACTGTCGGGCTATTTCTACTTTTACGGGGTGAGCGGAAGCCTGCTCATGCAACTCGGCCGTAACGACGAGGCGCGGGAGGCTTTCGACCGGGCCATCGCGCTTTCCAATACGTCCGCCGAAGCCGCCCACATCCGCATGCATCTCGACCGCCTGCACAAGGACGGCGAGCCGGCTGCTTTTGCCTCGGACGGAGCAAAAATCTAGCAGAATTCTTGCGAGGACATGGTCGGCGGCGGCGCGGCTGCTTAGTCCTTTGCACACAACCAAATGACCAACAGGAGATCATCATGACGAAGACCGCCCAAGCTGCTTCGCCCGAAAATCGCGACCTTGTCCTGACCCGACACATCGACGCGACGCCCGATCGCGTTTTCGACGCATGGACCAAGCCCGAGCTTCTGACGCAATGGTTTGCGCCGCGGCCGTGGACGACGCCTTCCGCCGAGTTGGATGTCCGCCCGGGCGGGTCCAATCTGATCGTCATGCGCGATCCGGACGGCAAGTATTTTCCCGACAAGGGGGTCTATCTGGAGGTGGTGAAGAACGAGCGGCTGGTTATTACCGACGCCTATTCGACCGCCTGGGAGCTGTCCGAAAAGCCGTTCATGACGGTCATCCTGACCTTCGAAAACGAAGGCGGCGGCACGAGATATACGGCCCGCGCGCGCCATTGGACGGAAGCCGACCGTGAGGCCCACGAGAAGATGGGGTTTCACGAAGGCTGGGGCCAATGCGCCGACCAACTCGCCGCACTGCTCGCGAAGGGCTGAAAAATAAGAGCGGGCTGTCGGAACGCGCCTGACCCGTTCGTCCTTGGGGCGGCCCACAAGGGGCAATCACGACAAATCCTGCACGGAGGTTTGACATGACCGACACGAAAACCGCTCCCGGCGCCGAGCGCTCGATGATCAGCGGCGTGACGCCCTATCTCAACGTCGACGGCGCCAACAAGGCGGCGGAGTTCTACAAGCGCGCCTTTGGCGCGACGGAGGCCGGCCGTCAGCCCAACGACGACAAGGGCCGCACCATGCACATCTTTCTGCGCATCAATGGCGGCTCGCTGATGCTGAGCGATCCTTATCCGGAATACGGCTTCCCGCTGGAAGCGCCCCAGGCCTTCGCGCTCCACCTTCAGGTCGACGACGTCGATGTGTGGTGGAAACGCGCGGTCGACGCCGGCGCGGAGATCGCCATGCCTCTCGATCTGATGTTCTGGGGCGACCGCTATGGCGAACTGCGCGATCCGTTCGGCGTAAAATGGTCGCTTGCCTCGACGCCGACTGCAAGTTGATCCGGCCGCAAGCACCGACGGCCGCGACCCGCGTTCGCCGACACCCGATAAACAATCGATTTTGAGGAACAGTCTCATGCAAGCCATAGCCGAAACCGCTCCGTCCTCCAACGCCGCCCTGTGGACCGGGCGCGCCCTGAGTGGCCTGATCGTCCTGTTCATGATCTTCGACAGCGTCATCAAATTGATTCCGCTAGAGATCGTCACCCAGACGAGCGCCGAGATCGGCCTGCCGACAAGCGTCGAATTCGCCCGCACGATCGGCATTTTGGGGCTGGTGTCGACCGCGCTCTACGCCTGGCCGAAAACCGCCGTCCTCGGCGCGATCCTGCTGACCGGATATATGGGCGGCGCCATCGCCACCCATCTGCGCATCGCCAGCCCGCTCTTCACCCATACGCTGTTCGGCGTCTATCTCGGGCTGATGGTCTGGGGCGGGCTGTTCCTGCGCGACGAACGGGTGCGGGCGCTGATCCCGTTCCGGCGCTAAATCCGGTCCCGAAGCGCGAACCAGTTGAGCGCGAGGAACAGCAGGGCTGAACGAAAGCGCCGGCCGCCGGGGAAGGGCTGAATTTTCAGGTCTTCGATGAGTTTCAGCCGGTCGCGGTTGCCGGCCACCGTCTCGGCATAGAGTTTGCCCACGAAATTCGACAGCATGACGCCGTGGCCGGAATAGCCTCCGGCCGAAATCACGTTGGGCATCACCTCGCGCACGAAGGGTTTTCGCGGCACAGTGATGCCGACGAAGCCGCCCCAGCCATGCGTGATCTCGACATCCTTCAGCGTCGGATAGATTTCCGAGATTTGCTTGCGGATGTGTATCTGGATGTCCTTGGGGTCGCTGACGGCATAGATTTCGCGTCCCCCGAACAGCAATTCACCCGTCGGCGCCCGGCGGAAATAGCGGACCACGAAGCGCGAATCCGAGACCGACTCGCCGCCCGGAAGCACCGGACTGTCCACGCCGAGCGGCACGGTCGCGCCGATGAACGAGCCGATCGGCATGATGTGGGCGGCGCTCTGCGGCTCCAGATCGCCGCCATGGGAATTGACCGCGATTAGGCATTTTTGCGCGGTAATCGTGCCCTTGGACGTCGAGACCCGCACCTTGCCGCCGGCCGAGACCATGCCGGTTGATTTGGTGTTCTCGAAGAGGCGCGCGCCCGATTCCGCCGCCACCCGGGCCGTGCCGATGACCAGCTTCATCGGATGGATGTGGCCGGTGCCGGTGTCGCGCACCCCGCCCGCATAATGGTCGGAGCCCATCCGCTCGGCGGTTTCGGCGGCGTCCATATAGGCGATGTGCGGGTAGTTGAAGCGCGTCCGCATGGCTTCGGCGTGCTCGAGATATTCGGGCAGATACCGCTTCTTGTGCGAGACATTGAGGTGGCCGGGACGGAAGTCGATCTCGATCTTATTGACGGCGGCAAACTCCAGGAGATGCGCCTTGGCTTCCTCGGCCAGATCGAACAGCGCTTTGGCGCGCTCGAAGCCTAGTTCGGCCTCCAATTCCTCGGCTCCGGCGCGCTGGCCGGTGCCAAGCTGACCGCCATTCCTCCCGGACGCGCCGTCGCCGAAGCGATGCGCCTCGATCAGCACGACATTCGTTCCGGCCTTGGCCAGATGGGTGGCGGCCGACAGGCCGGTAAACCCGCCGCCGATGACGACGACATCGGCGGTCACATCGCCGTCGAGCGCGGGGTATTCAGGTCGGGGTCCGGCTGTGTCTTCGTACCACGAGCGGCCGGGGGAGATAGGGGACTGGTATGCCATGTATCAATCGAACTTCTCTGGCCATTCACGCGCGCCATGCATGACGGCGAGGATCTCAACAGTATCTCTTAGCCGGTAGGCCACGACATAAGATGTCCCGATGAGGATCAAACTCGCGTGTGCCAGCGACCCTCCCCGATCGTCCGATCTCGGGATTGACCGAGAGAAGCTTGTCCGTTCGGTCAAGAATATCGTTGATCAGCATCGAGGCCGCGGGCGGATTGCTTTCGGAGATGTAATCCTGAATTGAATCGAGATCGGCAAGCGCCGGCACGGTCCACCGGACCCGCATCATGCAGAGCGATGCTTATTGCGCACGCGCTCGACATCCGCCGCAGAGGCGAACTCACCCCGGTCCGCCGCTCTAACTCCTTTGACGACCTTCTCCGCGAAGCGCTCCTGCCAATCGAGCGAGCGCCCGTGCTCCAGCGCTTCGGTGACGATCTGGGATTCCGACAGACCGGTCCGCGCGGCAATCGCTGCCACACGACGCTGCATTTCGGGGGTAATGTTGACCTTGATGTTCATGACTGTGGATTATGGCATGCCCGGCTTCGCGTTGAAATGGGAGGGAGCAGACCGCTCCTAAACATTCAGCAGCAGAAACTCGCGCTCCCACGGGCTGATGACCTCCATGAACGTCTCGAATTCGGCGCGCTTGATCGCCGCATAGGTGGTGGCGAAAGTCCGGCCCAGCATCTCCTTCAAATCCGCGTCGCCCTCGAACAGGTCGACCGCTTCGAGCAGGCCGCGCGGCAGGTCGATCTCGGCCTCGTTGGCGGTGGTCAGCACCGGTCCATCAGGCTTGGTCTTGTTCATCATGCCGATCAGGCCGCAGGCGAGCGAGGCGGCAAGAGCCAGATAGGGGTTGGCGTCCGACGACGGAATGCGGTTTTCGACGCGGCGCGCCGCCGGGTCGGACCGTGGCACGCGAAAGGCCACCGTCCGGTTGTCGTAGCCCCATTTGGCATTGACGGGCGCCGAGGCTGCCTGCGTCAGCCGGCGGTAGGAGTTGACGTAGGGCGCAAACATCACCAGCGCGTTGGGCACATGCCGCTGCATGCCGCCGAGGAAGTGGAAAAACGCCTCCGATTCCGAGCCGTCCTCATTGGAAAACACGTTGCGGCCGGTCTTTTTTTCCAGGATCGACTGATGAATGTGCATCGCCGATCCCGGCTGCCCCTGGATCGGCTTGGCCATGAAGGTCGCATAGGTGTCGTGCTTGAGCGCGGCCTCGCGGATCGTGCGCTTGAACATGAAGACCTGGTCGGCAAGTTCGATCGGGTCGCCATGGCGCAAATTGATCTCGAGCTGGCCGGCGCCTTCCTCGTGGATCAGCGTGTCGATCTCCAGCCCCTGGCTTTCGGAGAAATGATAGATGTCGTCGATCAGCTCGTCGAACTCGTTGACGCCGGCGATCGAATAGCCGGCGCCGCCGCCGATCGGGCGGCCGGAGCGCCCGACAGGCGGCGTCAGCGGATAGTCGGGATCGGGATTCTTGCGCACCAGATAGAATTCGATTTCCGGCGCGACAACGGGTTTCAGGCCGAGCTTCTCATAGGCCGAAACGACCTTCCTCAGCACATTGCGCGGCGTGAATTCCACCTTGCGCCCGTCCTGGTGGACCAGGTCGCAGATCACCTGCGCGGTAGGGTCTTCCTCCCACGGCACCAGCGTAAGCGTCGACAGATCGGGCAACAGCTTCAAATCGCCGTCATCCTCCGGATAGGCGAAACCGTTGCCGTCCTCGGGGTAATCGCCCGAGATCGTCATCATGAAAACCGCCGAAGGCAGCGCCAGCGAGGTGTTGGAGGTGAATTTCTTGGACGGCATCATCTTGCCGCGCGCAACGCCGGCCTGGTCGGGCGTAATGCATTCGATGTCGGCGATGCCGCGCCATTCGAGCCAGTCGCTCACTTCCTTCCAGTTTTTGACGCCGCGCAGATTTTTGACGAAGGCTGGCGTCCGCGCACGGCCTCCACGGCTGGAGGGGCGGACTTCCTTCTTTGGGGAACGCATCAATCACCGGAAATGAGTTGCAGACTTGCCACCATAGCCGGGCTGGGCGGCCGAAGGGAAGGGCTGCACTCTCTACAGGCGCGCGTATGCCGGCAACGCCGCGTCTAAACGCTCGTTGCCTGTTGCGTCACGATCACCGGCGTCAGCAGGTCGCCCCAATTGCCGGCGCCGCCATGATGGCGGGCCGAGCGCACGAGCTCGACCGACACGCCGGCCTCGACCGCCTGCATCACCGCCTGGTTCAGCCGGTGCAGATCGTTGGCCAGAATGCGGATAGCCGCCTGCTGGTCCATGCTCATCGTGGACGCCTGTTCCTCGGCGCGTTCCTTCACTCGTGTTCTGGGCGGCATCGATTTTCTCCTTGTTGTCTGTGACTGCTATTCGGCGGCCGATTTGAACTGCGCGTGTTCGGTCGATTCGTGCATGGCGGTGGTCGACGACTTGCCGCCGGTGATCGCCATCGACACGACGTCGAAATAGCCGGTGCCGACTTCGCGCTGGTGCTTCGTCGCTGTGTAGCCGTTGACTTCCGCCGCGAACTCGGCCTCCTGCAACTCGGAATAGGCCGCCATCTGGCGGTTCTTGTAGCCGCGCGCCAGCTCGAACATGCCGAAATTGAGCTGATGGAAACCGGCCAACGTGATAAACTGGAACTTGTAGCCCATTGCGCCGAGCTCGCGCTGGAACTTGGCGATCGTCGCGTCGTCGAGGTTCTTCTTCCAGTTGAAGGAAGGCGAGCAATTGTAGGCAAGCAGCTTGCCCGGATGACGTTTCCGCACGCCCTCGGCGAACTTCTTTGCCTGTTCCAGATCGGGTTTTGAAGTCTCGCACCAGATCATATCGCAGGAGGGCGCATAAGCGACGGCGCGCGCGATGCAGGGATCGATGCCGTTTCGGACATGATAGAAGCCCTCGACGGTGCGCCCCGCATCGTAATCGACAAAAGGCTGGTCGCGCTCGTCGATGTCGGAGGTGAGCAGTTTTGCCGCTTCCGCGTCGGTGCGCGCGATCACCAGCGTTGGCGTTCCCATCACGTCGGCGGCGAGCCGTGCGGCGTCGAGGTTGCGGATGTGGGCTGCGGTCGGGATCAGCACCTTGCCGCCGAGATGGCCGCACTTCTTTTCCGAAGCCAGCTGATCCTCATAGTGGACGCCGGCGGCGCCCGCCTCAATGAACGCCTTCATGATCTCGAAGGCGTTGAGCGGGCCGCCGAAACCGGCCTCGGCATCCGCCACGATCGGCGCGAACCAGGTGTCGACCGACAGGCCCTTGCCTTCAGCGGTTTCGATCTGGTCGGCGCGCTGCAGGGTGCGGTTGATGCGTTTGGCGAGT
>JBGTLX010000639.1:0-2622 GCA_041743855.1 Rhizobiaceae bacterium
CGGGTCGCCGCGTGCAAGGTTTCGGTGGTCTGATCGCAGGTGGTCATCTCATCTCTCCTTCTAAATCCGGACGAGAGCAGCCGCTCGGAAACGACCGCCGGGAGGATGCGGCATTTCCGGATGGGGTCGACTCTCTTCGGTTGACGTAAGGAGAGTGCCAGCGGATGATTGATTTATCCAACGAATGTTTCTAATCTTTAGCATCAACAATCATGATGGATAAATCCGATGGCCGCGCCCCTCGATCTCGACCACTTGCGGACCTTCATCACCATATCGGACACCGGCAGTTTTACCCGCGCGGCGGATGAGGTGCATCGCACGCAGTCGGCGGTGTCGATGCAGATGCGAAGGCTCGAGGAGCGCATCGGCAAGCCGCTCTTCGAAAAGGACGGCCGCACCAACAGGCTGACCGAGGAGGGCGAGCGGCTGTTGTCCTATGCGCGGCGGATGATGCATCTGAACCGCGAGACGCTGGCCGCCTTCGACGATCGCGCGCTGGAAGGCACTATCCGCATCGGCACGCCGGACGACTACGCCGACCGCTTCTTGCCCGAGATCATGGCGCGCTTCGCCCGCTCCAATCCGCGCGTCGAACTGACGGTCATCTGCGAGCCGACGCCGGGGCTGGTCGAGCACATCAAGCGCGGCAATCTCGATCTGGCGCTGGTGACCCACAACGACGCCAGGGGACAGTCGGAAGTGGTGCGCCGCGAGCCGCTTTTGTGGGTGTCGTCGGCCAACCACGCCACGCATGAGCAGAAGGTGCTGCCGATGGCCTTCGGCCGGCCGAACTGCATCTGGCGGCGCGCCGCCTGCGACGTGCTCGACCGGCAAAACCGCGACTATCGCATCCTGTTCACCAGCTTTTCGGCCACCGTCATCACGGCGGCGGTGCTGTCCGGGCTGGCGATTTCTGTGCTGCCCGAATGCGCGCTCAGGCAGGGCATGCGGGTTTTGGGCGAAGCCGACGGATTCGGCCCGCTGCCCGATTGCAAGATCGGCATTATGCGCGGACACACGGCGCGGCCCGAAATCGTGGACGCGATCGCGCGTCACATCTCCGACAGCCTCGACAACATCTCCGTGCCGACCGCCGAGGAGGCGACATTCGACTTCGCCGCGATGGCTTCCGCGCGCGGGCGGCGGCCAAACCCCGGCCACATCCTGCCCGGCTGGTGAGATTTTAGCCGCCAATTACAATGAGATGCAGCGCCCGCGGCCCATGCGCGCCCAAAATGAGCTTCTGCTCGATGTCGCCGGAGCGGGACGGACCCGAGATGAAGTTCACGGTTCGCGGCATCTTGCCCTTGCCGTAGCGATGGCGAACCCTTGCCAGCACCGCTTCGAGATCGCCGTCGATCTCAGCGGCGTCGATCACCACGATATGATGCTCGGGCAGGAAATTGATGGTCGTCGGGTTGTCCGCGCTCGAAACCATCGCCACCGTGCCGGTCTCGGCGATCCCGGCAAAGGCGTGGCTCAAGCCGGTCTCGTCGTCGCCGTCGGAAGGCCCTCGCTTCACCTCCAGCGCGCGCAATTTGTCCCAGCGCATCGCCAAGAGCCGCGCATCGTCGCCCATGCGGATCGAAGAAGGCAGGTTTTTTTCGCGCAGATAGGCGGCAACCGCGTTCGGCACGGAATCCCGGTTCCGGACCCGCCTGACCGATGCGAACAGTTTTTCGGCCATCGCGCAAAACAGGGCCACGCGTTCCTTGGGGGCAAGCTGGCCGCGCGCGGGAATGATTCCCGGATTGGCCTTGCGCATGCGATCGGCCACCGCCTTGCGCCGCGCCTCATCGCCGGCCGGCGCTTTCAACGACCCGCGCACCTTGTTGAGGATGGCGTCGCGCCCGCTCACGGCAGCGCCTTTCTCGCTGGCGCGCCACGCTTGGCGTACTGCCGCATGAAAGTCTGACCTTCCGGCGCCGGCAACTCCCTGTGCTTCGTCCAGCCGCCCGCGAAAGGCAGCCAGCCGAAGCTTTGCTTCGGTCCGCCGAGCCGCGCCAGCAGCGGGATGCCGAACGCCGCGGCGGCGCGGTAGAGCGCCGGATGTTTGGCGAAGAACGCCCAGAATTTCAGCCCGTAGCGCTGGGCCGCCGGATTGAGGCCGCGCTGGAATTCGCGCTCGCGCCAGTGCCTCATCATCTTCGGCAAGGGAATCTTCATCGGGCACACGCTTTCGCAGCGCCCGCAAAAGGTCGAGGCGTTCGGCAGATGCCCGGATTTGTCGACGCCGATCAGCGACGGCGTCAGCACCGCGCCCATCGGTCCGGGATAGACCCAGCCGTAGGCGTGGCCGCCGACCGCGTGATAAACCGGGCAATGGTTCATGCAGGCGCCGCAGCGTATGCAGCGCAACATGTCCTGGAACTCAGTGCCGAGCATCGCCGAGCGGCCATTGTCGAGCAGCACGACATGATATTCTTGCGGCCCGTCGACATCGCCCTTGCGGCGCGGCCCGGTCGAAAGCGTTGTATAAACGCTCATGTCCTGCCCGGTCGCGGAGCGCGCCAGCACGCGCAAGATTTGCGCGGCGTCCTCTAAAGTCGGCACGATTTTCTCGATCGAAGCAACGACGATGTGGACCTCGGGCAGGAGCTGCGTCAGGTCGCCATTGCC
>JBGTLX010000640.1:0-10489 GCA_041743855.1 Rhizobiaceae bacterium
CCGTTGGCGCGGGTGAGAGTTGCCGGTCTGTTGCCGCGCGGTTTGGCGTTTCGGTGTCGTCGGTTGTGAAGTGGTCCCAGCGCTATCGCGCGACCGGTTCGGTTGCGCCGGGCAAGATGGGCGGCCATCGCCGCCGGGTGCGGCGAATGCTTCCGCGCCTATGTCCAACAGGAGTTGGCGCCGGTGCTCAGACCCGGCGACATCGTCGTCATGGACAATCTTGGCAGCCACAAATCCGCAGCCGTCCGACAGGCCATCAGGGCCGCCGGCGCCAGGCTCCGGTTCCTGCCGCCCTATTCTCCCGACCTCAACCCGATCGAGCAGGCCTTCGCCAAGATCAAGCACTGGATGCGACATGCCCAAAAGCGAACCATTGAGGAAACCTGGCGTCACATCGGTCAGCTCGTAGCAACCATCGAACCCGCAGAATGCTCCAACTACCTTGCAAACGCAGGCTACGCTCCGTCAAAAGATGAAACGCTCTAAGCCTCAGCCATCCTACTCCTTAGGTCTCTGAGGCTCTCAAGTCGTTTTGCGTAATGCGCCGCCGAGAGGTGGTTTCGTTTCAGGAGTCGATTTCCACACAAGGCATCATCTTGGCACTCCCCGCGATCCATCTAGGACTTCGTTCCCCATGCATGAAAACCATTGGGGATGAAAGTCCATTGGTTCCCCGCATTCCCATTAGGCCGAACGATCCCAAAGTGGGCGCGTTCGGGGCCAGTCGCCGCGTGTCACGGCGCGTCCGTGCTCTTGAGGCGAGCAGTCTGCGGGTCATAGTAGAACCCGGTTATCGACTGATCCCGGATCTTGTCGACAACCTCGTCGATCACCGCCAGCGGCACTAAAAACCATTCCTTCGGCCGAACGGGGCGTCCGAAGCGATCTTCTATGGTGAGGTCAAGCTGAGCCGCCGAAAACACGCGATGAAGCAGGTTCTCCAGTCGCGTCCGATTGATGTTGAACAGTTTGTAGGTCGCGACTATCTCGACATCGGCCAGCAGATAGGTGGCGTCCAGCGCAGCGTTGGCAATTCGCGTCTCGACCTTGCCGCCGGTCACGCCGATCTTGTGGATCAGTTCCCTGTGAGGCGAGATGTCGGGATGTTCCGACTTGCTGCGAAGGACATAGATTGTCCCGCTTTCGAGATCGTCATCGTTGGACTCCGCGCCAAAAAGCGGCCCGGCAGAAGGATTCGTAATGCGGCGGCCGGCCTCGTCCTTGTGCAAGGCGCGTTGCAGGGAGCGCAGCAGCACGTCGCTTTCGGTGCCGTTGTCATAGATCACGCGCAGGCGGCTGTCGCGACGGTCGTAGTCGGTGACGAATTCCTCCCCCACCTCCGCCACGTACGCGGTCTGACCGCCGACGATGAAGAACTCTCCCTGCTTGATTTCCGCCATTCTCGCGAACAGGCGAGTCTGCCGGATACCGGTGTCGAGGTCATTCTTAACCTGCGTAAAGAGCGGCCTGAACGTCTCGAAATCCGTGCAAACGGTTCGGTTCGCGATCTCCTCGGCCGCCCGAACCTCCTCCCGAGGCTTCACGTGCCTCAGCGTCGAGATGTCGGCGGCGTCGGGCGTTTCGATGCCGAGTTCCGAGAGCAAGGCGGCATCGTCCAGATCTTCAGCAACGACATGCTGTGGCGCGCTCTCGGCGTCCAGCAAACCATACGCGTCGAAGCTGGAGAGCAGCGTCCGACAATCCTCCTGTTCGCGGAGCCGGTCGAGCCGGACGGCGTAGAGTCGCTCGAAGATATCCTTGTCTTCGCCATGCTGCGGTGGCCGGCCGTGTTCCTCGACGAACTTCACGATGTCCTCAAACCCGGCGATCACGCGCTCTTCCCGCGGCGTTCGCGCTACAACCTTCTTTGCCTGAACGGCAACGCCAAGCGCCTCCAGAAGCTCCTTGTCGCTGAGTTCATCCATTGGCGGTCTCGGCGTGCTTCCTGGCCAGGAAGGCGACGCCTTCGGCCATCCGCTTTTCCCAGACATCCGCCGACGTGATGTCGGGCAGCCGTCCACGCTCCAGTTTGAATTTGAGCGCGCGCTTGGGCAAGGTCGCGAGCTTCCTCAAGGGTCAGGTTGATGCGCTTCCCGGCGATGGTGGCGGCGACCTGTTTCAGCGTGACGGGGTCCATGGATTTGGCGAGCACGGCATAGGCGGCCTCGAACGGATTGATGCGGTCGATCAGATCGATATCCAGATCGCGCACGTCCATCGCGAACTTCCGTACGCCGTCGATGAACGCGGTGCTGCCGCGAGTATCGTCGCCGTCTACCGGCGCGGCATATGCTTTCGCCTTCTGCGTCAGATTGAGCGCGGCGATGGCGTGCTGCCGAACTGCTTCCTGGTCGGTGTCGCTGAGTTCTGGATAGCGATCCTTGACGATCTTGCCCATGCGAAGCTGGGTCAATTCCTCCGGCAGGGTCTCCATGTCGAATATCCCACGCTCCACGGCCGACTTGTCCTGGACGAAGGCTGTGATGACCTCGTTGATGTCCTCCTGGCATATGCGTTTGGCCTCCGAACTGTTCGGCGTCACCAGCCCCTTGATCTCCATATGGAACTGGCCGGTCGCCTCGTTGAAGCCGACATTGTTGCCGTCCGCCCTGTAACCGCCTTCTCCATAGTCGTAGCCGGGCAGCTCTCCGCTGTTTTTTGGTGTGAAATTGAAGCGCGGCGCGAGCACCTGCTCCATCAGGAGGCTCGCCGCGATGGCCTTCAGCGTGTCGTTGATTGCATCGACCACGAGCGCCTCCGAGGCATCCGGCTCCGCGATCAAATTGGTGAACCGCGTGCTGGCCTTGCCCGGCGCGTCGCGGGTCGCGCGACCGATGATCTGGATGATCTCGGTCAGGCTCGACCGATAGCCGACGGTCAGCGCATGCTCGCACCAGATCCAGTCGAATCCTTCCTTCGCCATGCCAAGCGCGATGATGATGTCGATATGGTTGCGATCGTTCTTGTGCGCCGGGTCCTTGAGCGCGCCGACGACCCGGTCCCGTTTTCCGGGATCGTCGTCCACCAGATCGGCTATCTTCAGCACCCGTCCATCCGGCTGCCTGACATGGTGGAAGCCGGTCAGCGGATCGGTCCCCTGCCAGACCCCGAGCCCATCCATGATCTCTTCCACCTCGCGCACCTTGTCCTTGGTGCTTTCGCGCGCATTGACGTTGGGAATGTGCACGATGGTCTTCTTCGTCGGGTCCAGCACCTTCATGATCGCGTCGAGATAACGGCCCGTGTAGAAATAGTACCCGATGTCGAGCGACTTCAGATGGTCGTAGCCATTGAGCTGCTCGTAATAGGTATAGGTCACCGACACGAACTTCGCCTCGTCCGCCGGTGACAGCACGGCTTCCGCATCGCCACGGAAGTAGGAGCCCGTCATGGCGACGAGATGCGCCTTGTCGCGGCCGATCAGCTCGCCGAGATAAGCCCCGAGCCGATTGTCGGGATTGGCGCTCACATGGTGGAACTCGTCCACTGCTATCAGCCGGTCGTCGAACGCCGCGACGCCGAGTTCCTCCACGGCGAAGCGGAATGTTGCGTGGGTGCAGACAAGGACGCGGTCCCCGCTGGCCAGGAACTCGCCGACGGCCTTGACCTTGGACTTTGCTACGCGCGGCTCGTCGATGCCGGGCGCGTTGCAGAGGTTCCATTGTGGCTTGACCGTCCAGTCAGCCCAAAAACCCATTTGAGACAACGCCTCGTCGGCGAAACTGCCGCCGATCGAGCGTTCCGGCACGACGATGATGGCCTGCTTCAGACCCTGGTTGTGCAGTTTGTCGAGCGCGATGAACATCAGCGCGCGCGACTTGCCGGAGGCCGGCGGCGACTTGATCAGCAGATATTGCTCGCCACGTCGATCATAGGCGCGCTCCTGCATGGCCCGCATGCCGAGTTGGATTTGGTCGAGGCGCCTGTGCGGCCGGTGCGGACCGAGACTGACGGGATGATCGTGCTCGTTGTCATGTTGCTATGCCGCGCCCTTCTTCCGAGACTTTCCCTCGGTCATTTTCGTGTAGAGGTCGAACAGCTTTTCCAGCCGCTCGGTGTCATTCCTGAACCGCCGCCCGATATAGATGCGCTCCAGCGTCTCGTCGTTCCGCTCATGCGCGCGGCGCAAATCGTCCGGCATATTCTCCGGGTCGTAGAGGTCGGCGATCGTTTTGGGAAAATGCGCTTCGCGGGCGAGCAGGATGTCCTCCGCGCAGCGGGTCAGGTCGGTTTTGTTCCGCTCGGTCAGCGGGGGAACGGGAAAGGTATTCCAGCCGAGGGTGTTGGAGTAGCGGAAATCGGTTTTCATCTTGCCACAGACAGTGGCGATCCAGACGAGGTGGATACGTGAGGCTATGAGAGCGATGTTCCAGAGAGGCGCATCGTACAGACCGAAGGCCAGATTCGTTAGTATGGAGCCAGACGGAAGCAAACCCACGGGCAAATAACTTCTTCCCTCCGACGACACACTCGGGATGATTAGAACCACTTCCTTGCCTTGTTGCCGTTTCTCCATGAATTCAAAGGCACGTAAAGCAGCAGCCCTCGTTGCAGCTTTCGGACTCTGGGCGCGAAAATCGGCCACCCTCTCAATCCGCCGTTTCACGCCTTGCAGGCCAGAAATTTCGCTGAGCTGCCCTCTTTCGATCCAGAGACACAAACGAGATATGCCTCGGATATATTCGGCGCTGCCAAAAACAGGCCTTAGCAGCCTTTCCTCTAAGTTTTTTGATAGGTTTAAGTGCTTGACCTCTTCAGGGTTAAGCATGAGGAAGCCGCCGTCCACTGGTCCACTTCCTTTGTCCATTCGAGGTAAAGCAGATATTGGTAGCATCTCCTTGAATACAAAAGTGGAATGACTTGGTACTAGATAGGCGTTGATCTCCGGTACTTCTCGTACGATAGTCTTGTCTCCCTGCACGTGGTTGTACAGCCTACACAATGTACGATCCGGATGTGCCAGACCAACTATGACGACGGTGACACCAGCATTGTAGCTTGCCAAGTTAGCCCACTTGAACGACGTATAAGCGAAGGAAATCTTTCTGCCGGATTGAAAGATCAAAGGCCAGAGTATCGGTACTTGCTGTCCTTGGCAGATCGAGTTTGTACTGACAAAGGCGCTAGCGCTAGAAATACTTTTTCCGTATTCGGTCGCCTTCTTGAACCAACCTGAGACATAGTCCAATGAGCGCCACGAGTCGGTTAGATTTGAAAAAATGCAATCCAGATCTTGTTTCTGATCCGCGGATTGGAGGCCGTTTCCAAGATATGGCGGATTCCCGCAGATGTAAGTCTCTTCCTCATCTCTGATGCCGAGTCCGTTATCCTCTAACGCTAGCCGTCCTGTCGGTCCGGCAAGGTCTTGTTCCTCTACTATTGGCTTCAGCGCTGGCGGGCACACCTCCAGCCAATCCAGCCTGAGCGCATTGCCGGTCACAATCTGCCCGGTCTTCTTCAGCGGCAGGACCATGGAGCGGGCGACTTGCTGGCTGATCAGCCGGACATCGCATTGGAACTCGGCGATGAGCAGCGCCAGCCGCGCGATCTCGGCGGCGAAATCCTTGATCTCGATGCCGTAGAAATTCGACAGCGAAATCCAGGATTTCGGCTTGTCGTCGAGCCGCTTGACAAGCTCGTGCTCGATCTCGCGCATCCGGATATAGGCGATGACGAGGAAATTACCCGATCCGCAGGCCGGGTCGAACACCCGGATCGTCGACAGGCGCTTGCGAAGATTGCGCAGCTTGCGGACATTGTCGCCGGCCGCCTCCAGTTGCTCGCGCAGATCGTCGAGAAACAGCGGGTTCAACACCTTCAGGATGTTGGGCACGCTGGTGTAGTGCATGCCGAGTTCGCCGCGTTCCTCGTCGTCGGCGACGGCCTGGATCATCGACCCGAAAATATCCGGATTGATCTCCTGCCAGTTCAACTCCGCCGCCCGTAGCAGATAGGACCGCGCAATGCGGCTGAAGCGGGGGCAGTCCGTGCTGCCGGAAAACAGATTGCCGTTCACGAATGGAAACGCATCCGCCAGGGCCGAAGCCCGGAGCCTCGGCGCGCCTCGATCTTCGTATCCATCGCGCGGAAAAGCTCGGCGATCACCTCATGGGTGTTGCCGGACAGACTGTCGCTCATCTGCTCGATGGTGTTCGTGAAGAGATGATTCAGGAAGATGCCCGTGTCTTCGGCAAAGAAGCAGAAGATCAGCCGCGCCATGAGCTGGTTCATCTCGTGCCGGCGCACTTCCGTGGCCCAGTCCGGATTGTCCTTTAAAAGTTCGATGTAGAGCTTGTTGAGCCGACCGGTCGCCTTGATGTCGATCGGATTGTTCTTGATCTGCCGAACGGTGGAGATGCCAGCAAGCGGCAGGAAGAAGCCGAAATGATCGGCGAAGCGGGCATATTCACAGGCGATCGTCTCGCCGGAGTTCAGATCTTCCGCCTCCAGGTGGAGGCCGTCCGTCGCCAGAATGAACTTGGCCTTGGCCGACGCCGTCTTCGGGCTTTCGCGGAGTGCGGCCAAGGTTGCGCCGACGGCGCCTTCCGCGCATGTCGCGAGATGGATGTTGTTGCGCTGGAGGATGCCGCCCACGACATCTGACGCGTTGGACGACCCGCTGCGCAGCCGCTTGACCGTGGTTTCCTTGTTGCCGAAAGCGGCGAGGAAGACGAACGGGAATTCAGCTGCGTCGAACGGCGCAGCCGCCAGTTCGGATACCGCCTCCTCGATCTCGACAGCGTTCATGCTTTCGCCAATCCCATCCGGCCCTCTTCAAATGAAGCCTGTGAAGCCCCCGAGTCGCCAAGGATGCCGCATCTCGTGAATAGGACAATTGGGCTGAAAAATCATGTCCGGAAATTGGCCAAGGCAACCACCCTAACCGCGCGGCTGTCTTAAAATCCCTATCCGATGATCGCGGCCCCCTTTGTCGTCAGTCTCCTTCGGGCAGACCGATCAACTACAGCTAGGCGCGGAAAATCTCTCGAAGCCGCCGTACGCGCTCCAGAGTTGGCGGTGGATCAGAATCGCGTGACGCCTGACGGATCACCTCGACCCAAAATTCTTCATTCGATGTAATAGTCACGGGCCGTGCGAGATCAGTGCTGCGCGAGCAGAGTCGATCTGACCCCTTCTCGGACCTTCTGCCGAAGAAATCAAAAGCCAAGTCCTGACCCCAAACCGGACCTTGCCCTCCTGCAGTTCACTATAACAGCGGCCATTGAACGTGAACGACGGACAATCTGAATCCTTCTAGTCTCGCGACTCGATCCGCATCTTGGGGTACCGCTTCGAGAGATCTTTCACAAATGGCGGGTCAAAGACAAATTTCTGCGTCTATCGCATGCGATCAGCGCTTGCCGAGTGCACTCCATCGCCCGCGCACGAGAAGCTCGAATGGCTTTATGGAACTAGAGTTCAGCCGCCATTCACACGAACGTCATGACACCGACCGCGCCCAACACGATCAGGACTAAACTCCAGATGAGCATGGGCAATAAGGATGACGGAGGGTCGTCGTCGCGGGGCTCGATCATTGCAACAGCCTTTCGTTGGTTCTGCTACAAAGATACCATGACCGACGGATCGAACTTTGCGCAAACGCAATTAGTGACCTCTATTTTCTGTGGCCGGCGTTCTGGCCCGCAAGCACGGGATCTCGGAAGCGACGCTCTATAACTTGGAGGGCGAAGCACATCCGCCGTTCGTGCTGGCTTCTACGGTGTCTGGACGCACGGATTCGTCGGAGCTCGGAAGGCGGAAGAACATGGCAAGCTTCAGGCTTCTGGCAATGCGTTCGGCGCGTTCGACGAAGACCGCCGCGGGATCGGGAGAGAATAGTTCCCCGGTGGTCTGGCCGAAGATGCCGAGCCAGATGTCGAAGTCCTGCTCGGTCACGTCCTTGAGCTTCAAATGGGCGGGAACAGGCCGGCCCTGATACTCGCCGGATTTAAGGATGACCGAGCACCAGAAGTCCGTCATCTTTTCCAGATGCGGCTCCCAGTCGCTGGACACTTCCCGCGCGAAAATCGGCCCCAGCCGCTCGTTCCGGCGGAGCTTCGCGTAGAACTCCCGTACGAGAATCCCGATGGTCGTCCGGGTGACGCTGGTGTCAGCAAGAGCCTTCTCGGCGACCGGCCGGGCTTTGTCGATAGACTGGTTCATCAGTTATCCTGTGCAATGTCCGTGGCGTCGAAGGACGACGTGGTTCACTCCGCTTTCAGGAAAGTCCAAGGATTCGAAGAATGGCTCGGCCCAACCCTGGCTCCTCCCGGACAAGCCGGAAACCCAGATTGTCGGGCGGCGTTCCCACCGCGCAGCCGCCACTTTTCCCCTCCCGGATGAAGTTCGACATGTAAGTCCGGTGGAAACCCTCAACGACGTGGACGCCGCAGTTCTCCACCACGCTGTCGACGCCCACTCCGTCGCCGCTCAGCGTCGCGTTGGCGTAGCATGTGGAAGTCCATTCCCATACGTTGCCCCCAAGATCGGCCACTCCCTTTGAATTCGTGCCGAACGATCCGGGTGCTCTTACCTCCGGGTCCGGTTCGCGACCCAGTCTTGCTTCAGCGCGGTAGAGCGCGAGCCAACGCTGTGCGGGATTGGAAGGATCGGCTTCGCCGGCTTCGATGTCTCCGGCAAAGCGTTCGCTTGCGGCGAACGCCCACTCCACGTCGGTCGGCAGCCTCCATGTGTCGCCGGTTACGTCCGAATACCAGGCGGCGTAAGATTCGGCGTCAATATGGCTTACGCCTGTAACGGGCCGATCTCCACCCTTGGCGGCGTCTGCCGACTCGCATCCCAGTGCCTCAATGCAGCGCCCGTAGGCAGAAGAGCTCACCTGATATTTCATGATCTCGAACGGATGCCGGACTTCGGCGAGGATTTGCGGCGCCGCTGCCGGGTGGCCGTCCTTCAGGAATTCCCCGGGCCGGGGATGCTGGAACGAGCCTGGCGTGATCATTACGGTCTCGATCATCGCGAGGGGCGGCTGGCGGTCTTCAGCGCGGTCCGCTCCGCCTGCCGACGTAACCGTGACTACTGCTGCCGTGACACAGGCCATGACGGCGAGCTGGCGAAACGACATGGACTTCCTCCTGGACTCAGACGCGACCTTGCGGGCTTTCCGCGAGATCGCGTCTGCCGTCATCTTCCGGCTTCCGTCAGTTGGTCGGGATCGGGCCCGGCGCGGCGACCTGCTTCATGAGATCGTCGTCCCATTCGCCTTCCACCGTAAAATGCGCGGTCGCGCCCAGTTCAACCGCCTCGATCAGATTGTGGTTGACGTAGGCATAAATGCCCGGCTGCAGGAAGGTATAGAGGGCTGCACCAGCCGATCCGCCCCGGATGAACCATGTCTCCAGGTCCTTGGCAGGCGGGTTCGCGAACTTGCCCTGTTCCCAGACATAGTCGCCGTGGCCGCCGATCAGATGCGGCCGCGTATCGCGGTTGGCCTGCGAATGGACGATGAGGACCGTCTCGCCGACCTTGGCCTTCAGGGCGTTCTCGCCCGTGAGTGAGCCGACCGCGCCGTTGAACACGACATGCGTCGGGATCAGGCCGCGCATGACGGTCATCGTCTCATCGTAGCTTTCGCCGAGAGACTCGTACTTCTTGAATGCCCCGGTTTCGTCGCGGGGGATATAGAACTCGTTCTCGCCGACATAGTAGATCCGGTCGTAGCGGGCTGGTTCGCCCCTGTCGTTTTTCAGGCCGTCGCGCGGCAGCACCATGACGGTGCCGCTCATGCCGGACACGACATGCCAGGGGATCATTCCCTCCGGCGCGCAATGGTAGACGAAGGTGCCCGTGCGGGTCGCCTTGAAGCGCAACGTGACCTGCTCACCCGGGTTGACGTGGGTCAGCGCGCCGCCGCCGAGAGCGCCGGTCGCGGCATGGAAGTCGATGTTGTGGGGCATTTCGTTGGTCTCAGGATTGACCAGCGTCAGTTCGAGATAGTCGCCCTCGTGGACGACCATCATCGGGCCGGGGATGGAGCCATCGAAGGTCATGCCGCGCAGGGTTGTCCCTTCACCGTCGATGACGACAGGCTTCTCCTCGATTTTCATGGTGAACTCGATGACCTTGGGACCGCCCTTGGCGACCTGGTCATGAGCATGGACGAAGGGCGGCGCGAGGAGAGCGACCTTCACACGCGGGAGCCCGGTCACGTCTTTAGCTTCGGCCATGGCCGGAAGAACCGAAAGGGTGGCAGCCGCAGCAGCGGCCATTGCCGTCCCCATGAGGGCTTCGCGTCTCGTAAGCATTTCGATCTCCTTCGTGCATCGGCTTCGTTGATGCATGCAGGATTACATCTCTGGAGGATGCCGTCTTTGCGTTGGCGCAAAGACGCGCGGGTCATCGATTTATGTCGCCGATCCGTCCAATTTCCTCACGCGCGTCGCCGACCGAAGCCGCATATTCGACGTGGGGCGGACGGACTCCTTGCGAAGACAGCATGCGCCGAACGCCTTCCGATGCCCCCGTT
>JBGTLX010000641.1:0-7954 GCA_041743855.1 Rhizobiaceae bacterium
CGATCCTCGTAGCGTCACCGCAGGTGTTCGAAGCGGAATGCAGTACGCCACGTCAGATCCAGCTTGCCAACGCATTCTGCAGATATCTCGAAATGTGCTCGGAAATCCAGTTGCCGATGACGCATCAGCATTGACCTGCTGGTCTCAGCTTTCGAGCAAGGTCATAGCCTGAGCTTGCAGATGGGCAGCTGATTCCGCGTTTGCCTTGGCCCACAGTCTTCTCAGTAATGGCTCCGGCACCATAGCGTCGTATTTGGCCACCCGAAGATTGCCGACAAAATCCGCCAGGTCTTCGACTGCAGGCGGATTTTCAGCAATCTGACCAATGATCGCCTTCACGGGGTCAGGTTCGGTCTCGGCAACCGTCACGCCGATGTCGTGAACCGCGCATTCCAGGCCTGCAGCAGCCATGGCGATGGCAAACACTGAGTTCATCTGCGTGCCCCGCCAAAGGAGAACATGGGTATCCTTGCCGGAGGGAAGGAAGTGGGTACTAGAGCGGTTTGCATTTTGCCTGAATCGGGATTCCCAACTTCCTGCAAATCAGATTCGATGCTCTGACCGTTGGAGGGTCGGGCAACATGTCGAAGCCGTATTCAATTGATTTGCGAGAGCTGGCGATGGCTCGCCTTGAGGCTGGCGAGACGACGCGCGAGGTTGCGGCAGCCCTTCGGGTTGCGGTGTCGAGCGTGATCAAATGGGCGGCGCGCAAGCGCCTGAGCGGCAGCGTCGCGCCGGGCAAGATGGGCGGCCACCGGCCTCATCTGATCAGCGGTGATCATCGGCTGTTCGTGCTTGGCGAGATCGCCCGCGATCCGAACATGACGCTGCATCGGCTGTCCGCGGCGCTGGCCGAACGCGGCCTTTCCGTTCATCCCGCCAGTGTCGGCCGCTTCCTGCATCGCGAGGGCAGGAGCTTCAAAAAAAACGGTTCTGCCCGCCGAGCAGTTGCGGCCAAAGCTCAAGCGCCGGCGCGAACAGTGGATTCGTTACCAGACGCGCGTTGACCCGGCACGGCTGGTCTTCATCGACGAGACCTGGGTCAAGACGAACATGTCGCCGCTGCGTGGCTGGAGCAAGCGCGGCGAACGGCTTGTCGCCCATACGCCCCACGGCCATTGGAAGACCATGACCTTCATCGCCGCCCTGCGGCTCGATCGCGTCGAGGCGCCATGGGTTCTCAACGGGCCGATCAACGGCGAGGCTTTCCGGACCTACGTCGAAACCCAGCTCGTCAAAACCTTGAAGCCAGGCGATATTGTCGTTCTCGACAATCTCGGCTCACACAAGGGCGCAATGGTGCGCAACGTCGTCAGAGCCGCCGGAGCCAGGCTCTTCTTCCTGCCACCCTACAGCCCCGACCTCAATCCTATCGAGCAGCTCTTCGCCAAATTGAAGCACTGGATGCGACGAGCAGCCCAGCGAAGCGCCGAAACCGTTCACAGCGCCATCGCAAACGTCCTCGACGCCGTCACCCCGACAGAATGCAGGAACTACGTCGAAAACGCCGGATACAAATCAACCTAAATGCGAAACGCTCTAGCAATACCGAGGTCGCGGAAAGCCGCCCGACCCTTCCCCAATAATTCCTGCGCAGCAACATCAAGAAATGACGGCGCTTCATCAGTGGTGAACACCGACCGCATTTCAGCGACAAGCCTGTCATGGACAGGCTCGTTCATGAGGGAATCGAATCTGGGTATCTGACCAGACCGATGGAATTCGACCTCCAGCACCTTGCTGCGGTCATCGACTGCCACTACCCGCCAGCGCTGACCAGCAAAAGCAACGAGGCTGCCTACTCCAATTGCATTGGAGAGCGGAATTGTCCCCAACGTCCGGCCCGAGGTGACGAGCCGCCATTCATCGTCGCTGGGAAAGATCGCGTAGAAGTCCCGTGCTCCAGTCGTGAACTCGCCTTCCTCTCCCAACATGATCGTGCCGTCTGGGGCCTGTTCGATCAGGCGCGATTCCTGGGAAGCCATGTATCTCAGCAGTTCGACGTAATCAGCTCTTCCGAGCGCCGACAGCGGGCCGGCGCCGCAGATCGCCGCATACAGGCGATCCGCCCGGTTCCCCCCGCGCTGGGCGATAATGGCCAAGGTCTGGTGCAAGACAACCGTCGCTATGGATGGATCGACACTCGGCGGCTCGACAAACTTCTTGACCAGGAGGCGGACCGAAGCGACGGCTCGCACGATTTCCAGCCGCAGATGATCAAGCGGATCGGAATCTGCTGCTACATTGCGCTCCCGGACGTAAATGCGCAGTATGGCCGGTGCGCCCTTGCGGCGGCCGCTGCGGCCGAGCCGCTGCCGAAGCGAAGCCAACGATCTCGGTGCGCCTATCTGCGCCACTGACTTCACGGACCCGATGTCAATCCCCAGTTCGAGTGTCGTCGTGGCCACCGCGGTCGTCGGCAGGTCGCCTTTCTTGAGGCGTTCCTCGAGTTCCTCGCGCAACCCCTTCGAAAGGCTCCCGTGATGGGGAAAGAATTCGTTCGGCACGGCGGCGGCTTCGCAACGGCGCCGCAGGCGGTCTGCCATCGCCTCCACGCGCTTCCGCGAGCCGGCAAATACGAGGTTGTTGCTCCCGCGCAGCGTCGGGTACAGATGATCGGCGATCTGGTCCAGGGCAGTCGGTTCGCCTTGTTCGATCTCGAGTCCATCTGGATCGGCGGTGTCTTCCGGATCCATGTAAGCCCGTATCTGAAGCCTGAGCTCAGGCGCGTCAGAACCGGACTCGACGATCAGAACCGTTTTTGGATGTTGTGGATTGAGCCACTGGGAAGTGACTGACAGGTCGCCAAGCGTGGCAGACAGGCCAACGCGCCGTGCACGCCGCGACGCAAATTCGTCGATGCGGCGGAGGAGACTTGCAAGATGCAATCCGCGGGGACCCTTCAGGAATGCGTGAAGCTCGTCGATGACGATAAAGTCTAAAGATGACAGCATCGCGTGCGCATCACCCGGACGACGCACGAGCATGGCTTCGATGGATTCCGGCGTGATGAGTGCCACGCCTTTGGGATTGCGGCGTGTCTTGGCTTTCGCAGACTGGGGAGCGTCCCCGTGCCAGCGGACGACATCGATTTCCATGCGTTCGCAAAGTTGATCGAGGCGTCGGAACTGGTCGTTGATGAGCGCCTTGAGCGGGCTGATGTAGAGGACCGACAGCCCTTTGTCGGTCCGGTCGGCAACAGCCGTCAGGATAGGAAGAAAAGCTGCTTCCGTCTTGCCCGCCGCCGTCGAGGCCGCGATCACCACATCGCCGGAGCCGTCCAGTACCGCACGGATCGCCTTGTCCTGAACGTCCCGCAGTTCCTCCCATTTCTGCTCCCAAATCCACCTGCGGATCAGCGGGTGCAGACGCTCGAAGCTGGCTGCCTCGTCAGAGCCTGATGGATGCAAGATCCTCGTCTCCGCTCTCGCCGCCTGCTTCTTCGATGGCCGGGTCCTCGACGTCGGCCGACACGTCGACCTTGCCCACGAGGCAGTGCCACTCGGTGCCCGGGTTCTGCTCCAGGATCGCCAGGAACTGGACGAATGCCTTGATGGTGTTTCGAGGAGTACGGAAATAGGCCTCGCCGACGTGGCGGTTGCAATGCTCCATGAACGCGGGAAGCGCCTCATCTGGAACCAGATGCTTCCCGGGATCGCCATGAGCGAACACCGACCGTATGTTCGAAAGCAGGATGAGCAGGTCCTCTGGTGTCAGTGTTGATTTCCACTCAGAACTGAGCCGGGTTTTCCATCGAGAAGTGAGCCACCTCTGATTATGGATTTGGGGTCACGCTGGGGTCAATGCATGGTTTGTCTCCTTCTTTTTCTTAGCAGCGGCGGCTGAGCTTGCCTTGAACCGGAAGCTGTCGTTTCCGGTCTCCAGGATGTGACAGCGGTGGGTCAGGCGGTCGAGCAAGGCAGTGGTCATCTTTGCATCGCCGAAGACCGTGGCCCATTCGCTGAAGCTGAGGTTCGTGGTGATGACGACGCTGGTGCGCTCGTAGAGCTTGCTCAGCAGATGGAAGAGGAGAGCCCCGCCCGAGGCGCTGAACGGCAGGTAGCCCAACTCGTCAAGGATCACGAGGTCGAGCTTTGCCAGGGCCTCGGCAATCTGTCCGGTCTTGCCTTTGGCCTTTTCCTGTTCGAGGGCGTTGACCAACTCGATGGTGGAGAAGAAGCGGACCTTCCGGCGATGATGTTCGATGGCCTGAACGCCAAGGGAGGTCGCGACATGGGTCTTTCCGGTCCCCGGGCCGCCGATCAGCACGACATTCTGCGCCCCGTCCATGAACTCGCAGCGATGCAGCGTCCGAACGGTGGCCTCGTTGATCTCGCTGGCGGCGAAGTCGAAGCCCGAGATGTCCTTGTAGGCCGGGAAGCGCGCAGCCTTCATATGATAGGCGATGGAGCGCACTTCGCGTTCCGCCAACTCGGCCTTCAGCAACTGCGACAGGATCGGGATAGCAGCTTCGAAGGCTGGCGCGCCTTGCTCGATCAGATCGGTGACGGCTTGCGCCATGCCATACATCTTCAGGCTGCGCAGCATGACGACGATGGCGCCGCTGGCGGGATCATGACGCATGGCGGCCTCCGGCGATCTGGGCACGAAGGCCGTCATAGCGTTCTACATTCGCCTTGGGTTCGCGGTGCAGGGCCAGTGCCTGTGGGGTGTCAAGTAGCGGCCCGCCGATCACCTTGCCGTCGATTAGGCGGTGCAACAAGTTCAGGACATGGGTCTTGGTCGGCACGCCCTCAGTCAGCGCCAGCTCCACAGCGGTGAGCACGGCCTGTTCATCGTGCTGCAGCACAAGAGCGAGGATATCAACCATCTCACGGTCGCCGCCGGGTTTGCGCAGCATGTGATCCTGCAACTGTCTGAAGGCAGGTGGTAATTCCACGAAGGGTGCGCCATTCCGAAGGGCGCCGGGCTTGCGTTGAACGACTGCCAGATAGTGCCGCCAGTCGTAGATCGTCTTCGGCGGCAGGTGGTGGCTACGTTCAATGATCCGGGCATGTTCACACAGGACATTGCCCTCGGCCGCCACAACCAGCCGGTCGGGATAGATCCGCAGGCTGACCGGGCGATTGGCGAATGAGGCCGGGACGCTGTAGCGATTGCGCTCGAAGCTGATCAGGCAGGTGGGCGAGACGCGCTTGCTCAGCTCGATGAAGCCGTCAAAGGCGATGGGTAGCGGCATCAGCGCGGCCTGCTCTTCGGCCCAGACATCGGCGATCGTGCCGGGCAGTTTGCCATGGGCCGTCTCGCGCCACAGCTCCAGGCAACGCTGTTCCAGCCAGGCATTCAGTGCGGCCAGGTCGGGGAAGTCCGGCATCCGTTGCAGCATCTGGTGGCGGGAATCCCGAACGTTCTTCTCGACTTGGCCCTTCTCCCACCCAGCGGCCGGATTGCAGAACTCGGGCTCGTAGACATAGTGGTTTGTCATGGCGAGGAAGCGCATGTTGATCTGCCGCTCCTTACCCCGCCCGACACGGTCCACCGCCGTCTTCATGTTGTTGTAAATCCCGCGCCCGGGCACGCCGCCAAAGACCCGGAACCCGTGCCAGTGCGCATCGAACAGCATCTCGTGGGTCTGCAATGGATAGCCGGCAGTTCGCTAAGCAAGCTTGCTGCGATCTGCAATGACAGCAGGCACCAGCAACCCGGTGCGTCCATCTTTATGCCGCTTAATCAATCGCTTGGGCAAAGCGGCGTCGCACTTCGTGCGTGGGGAGCCGACATCGTGGATGAGTGAAAATGATGTTCAGCCCTTGATGAGCGTGGACTTGAATAAGTCCGTATCGCTGCGCTCGCTTGCCGCCACATCGAGTCAATCTTCAGAGCCGGCCGGCCCCTCATCATCCAGGAATTCGGACACTCCGCTGACTGCGTCGAGCGCGCCCGGAATGTCGGCGAGCAGTTTTTCCTTGTTGAGCAGACCGGCGTCTTCAAGCTTTTCCATATTGGGCAGGTCGCGCAGCGTGTCGAAGCCAAAATGCGACAGAAATCCCTTGGTGGTGACATAGGTGTAGGGTGCGCCCGGCGTCGGGCTTCTTGGACCCGAGGCAATGAAGCCGGCACCGCGCAGATTGCCGATCAGATCGCGGCTGATTTCACGTCCAAAAAAACTCGAGAGCTCGCCCCGGGTGATCGGCTGGAAATAGGCGATCGTCATCAGCACCAGCGCCTCCGACTGGGACAGATCGATGCTCTGTTCGCTGACGCCTGACGCGGCACGAATGGCATCGGCGAATGCAGGCCGGGTTCGATGCTGCCAGCCGCCAGCCACCGACATCAGCTCATAGGGTCTGCCGGCCAGCTCTTCGCGGATGTCGTCAATGATCAGGTCGAGGTTGCAGCCTTTGCCGACAATCTTTGCCAAGGTGTCTCGTGTCACTGGCGCCGCGGCGGCGAAGATCACGGCCTCGACGCGCCCAATCCATTCACGCCAGCGCATGTCAGGTGGCAGATGATCAAGCTCACGATCGAACAAATGGTCATTTGAACGGCGGTCGCCTGATCGATGGTCATCTGACCGGCCTCTGCCAGCTTTTCTTTTCTCCGTCGTCGTGCCTGCTGCCTCGGCCATCGCTCACAGCCCATAGATGCGAAAAGTGGCTCGGCCGGACAGTTCGCGCACGGCGCCGAGATCGACAAGCCGGTCGAACAGGCGGCGCAGGCCGCGATCACTGATGCCTGGAATAGTGTTCGAGGCAATGACCGCATCTTCGGACAAGAGTTTGTCGATCACGGCATCCGATCCCTTCGCTCGCAGCGCTGGCGCGACGGTGAGCAGTTTTTCGGCACGACGCGACAGCTCGGCGGACCGGTCAATGGCCTGGATGGCCGCGCGCGCCAGCGCGGCAAGGCACCGCTGTTTTCGCCCCTCCCCTGCAAACTCTAGCCCTGACATCTGCAGCCGGCCACGTTCCCTCCCGGCCGCTGGCCTGGTGACAAAAAGCTGCACACCGAGCAACGGCACGGTGACCGGCCAATTCAGTTTCCGGGCCAGCACAACATCGGCGAGCCAAGGCCCCAGACTCCGTTCGGCCTCCGGCAACATGCCAGCCACGGTGTCGAGCATTCTCGCGCTCGCTGCGATAGCAGAACCGTCGTTCGCAGAAAGATCTCGTGCCGCCGCGGCGATCTCGCCAATGACGTCATCGGCGGAAAAACCGAAACTTTCCGCTGCCGCCACCACTGCCTGATCGGACAACAACGTTTCCACCTGACGCGTGGCGAGCTTACGCCAGGCCAACAACAAACGGCCGGCGGGGCCGACATCGTCACCCGGCCGGGTGAGAATAACCGCGTCACGAAGTGCTGCCTCCTCCTCGGCGCGGCCGGATCGTTTTGCTGCCGTCGCCGCGGCGGAAAGGGCGAGACGCTGTCTCCAGACTCCGGCCCATCTCTCCTGACGACGCACCGCCGCGTCGAGCAGGGCAATCGCCGCGCCGCACGCGAACTCAACATACTCAAGGGCTTCGGGCTGTCCAGCGGCAGTCCGCAACCAGGCCGGAATGGTGCCGGCTGGCATGAGAACACTAGTCGGCAACGATGGAGCCATGCCGCGAAGCGGTTTCGGTCGCAGAATCATGGCTGGCAGCATGAATTAGCGCGGCGCTTTTAGCAATCTATTTTGGTTGAAACCGCCGCGCCTGTCGGCAACATAAAACGAACGATAATGTTGCATTATCGTTCGTTATGCTCTTTATATAGAGAATGGTCCAAAACGCCGAGCAGAAGCCCGAAAAACGCCTCGCGCGACCCTCCGCACTGTATCACAGCACGGGGCTTCTCGATGACGTTTCGGAGGCGCCGGTGTCGGCCGAATTGCAGGCGGACGCAGCGGGCGATCTGCCCGACATAATTGACCTCGTCATGGAGATGGGCCGCGTTCCACATGACGACGATCAAGGCAGCCGCTCCCCTCCCCTTCCGGTAGTCGCCGGCG
>JBGTLX010000642.1:0-3749 GCA_041743855.1 Rhizobiaceae bacterium
CCGACAGGGCCTTGCCGGAAACCGACCCCGGCTGTTAAGCGGTGCCGCCATGACAAACACCGCATTTCCGATCGACAGGGTGCGCGCCGCGTTCCCGGCCCTGGCACTTGAGGATAACGGCAGGCCGCGCGTCCGCGCCGCGCAGTCGAGGCTTCCTGTTCGGAAATGATGGTTTCGTTCATGGAATGTCATCCCTGAAAGTGGGGCAGGCGCGGGCGGCCCGCGCTGTTTGCCGGATCGTAGCCATGCACCTTGATCAAAACGGCCCGCCAGCGCCAATGCCTGTCGCAATATCGACAAGAAACCAGCCCGAAAATCCCGGTCGCTTTCCTTTTGCCGGAAGTCGCAAATCAGCTATGGATTTGTAATGATTGCACGATAGGTATTGCCATCGATTTTTGCGCCGCGCTTAAGTTGGGGCGCGGCCGTCAGGAGCCTGAAAATGTCAGACGACGAGATCATCCTGTCCGAGCTTTCCGACGAGGAACTCGTGCAGCAGATGCATGACGATCTCTATGACGGGCTGAAGGAGGAGATCGAGGAAGGCACCAACATCCTGCTCGAGCGCGGCTGGGTTCCCTACAGGGTGCTGACCGAGGCGCTGGTCGAGGGCATGCGCATCGTCGGCGAGGATTTTCGCGACGGCATCCTGTTCGTGCCCGAAGTGCTTTTGTCGGCCAACGCGATGAAGGCAGGCATGTTCATCCTGCGCCCGCTGCTCGCCGCCACCGGCGCGCCGAAACAGGGCAAGATGGTGATCGGCACGGTCAAGGGCGACATCCACGACATCGGCAAGAATCTCGTCGGCATGATGATGGAAGGCGCCGGCTTCGACGTGATCGACCTCGGCATCAACAATCCGGTCGAGAAATATCTCGCGGCGATCGAGGAGCACCAGCCCGACATCATCGGCATGTCGGCGCTGCTCACCACCACCATGCCCTACATGAAGGTCGTGATCGACACGATGAAGGAAAAGGGCATCCGCGACGACTATGTCGTGCTGGTCGGCGGCGCGCCGCTCAACGAGGAATTCGGCAAGGCAGTGGGCGCCGACGCCTATTGCCGAGATGCGGCGGTGGCCGTCGAAACGGCCAAGGACTATATGAAGCGCAAGCACAATCTGCGCGCAGTCGGCTAATAGTAATCAGGAAAAAACGGGCCGCGATTGCGCCCCGTCCTTCAACAAGCGTTGATGCCGACTACTCGACAGCCGCCTCGGCGGTATTTTCGACATCAGTCTTCACGCCGCGAACGGTGTTGGCGCAGGCGGACACGAACAGAGCGCAAGCCAACAGGGCGGCGATCGGTGCAAGTTTTGACAGTTTCATGGATTTGTTCCCTCTCCTCGGATAAACACACAGTCAGAAACGTGGATTGACCCCGGCGGTTCCATGACAGCGGCGGCAAATCACAGGAGCGCTCCCGACAAAGTGCTGGTCATCGCCTGCGGGATGATTGCGCGCGAAGTCCTGGCGGTCAAGGAGCAGCACGGCCTCGGCCATATCGATCTAACCTGCCTGCCCGCCGAGTTTCACTACTATCCCGACCGGATCCCGCCCGCGATGGACAGAGCGATCACGGAGGCGAAGGCGCAGGGCTATCGGCATATTTTCGCGGGCTACGCCGATTGCGGCACGGGCGGCATGCTCGACCGGGTTCTGGAGCGTCACGGCGTGGCGCGCATCGCCGGGCCGCACTGCTTCGCATTTTACCAGGGCGCAAAGGCATTCGAGGCCGTGGGCGACGGCGACATGCTGACCTTCTACATGACCGATTTTTTGTGCCGGCAGTTCGAGGCGTTCTTCGTCAAGCCGCTCGGCCTCGACCGGCATCCCGAGCTGATCGCCGACTACTTTGGCAATTACGAGAAGGTCGTTTATCTGGCCCAGACGAACGATCCCGAACTGGATACGGTCGCCGAGGCCGCCGCCAAGCTGCTCGGCCTCGCCTACGAGCGCAGATATACGGGCTATGGCGACCTGCCGGCAGCGCTTCGGGACGCGGCCAGGGTTCCCGGCCTGACCACGAAAGCGCCGGAATTGCCGGCTCCCTTCCCCGGCTGAAAAAGGGACTGATCATGCGGTTTCGCCGAATTCTCTTGGCTCTATCCGTCGCCGCGCCGGCTTCGCAGGTTTTCGCCACCGGCGAGATCGAGAGCCTGATCACGGCGGCCGACCGCGCGCGGCTTGAAAAATACGAGGAGACGCGCACCCAAGCGATCGACGAGGCCAAGTGGGGCGGCTCGGCGCAAGACATAGCCACGCTCGAAGCGGTCTTGGCCAAGACGCCGGTCGCGTTCACCGATTTCGACATGACCGGGGAGTGGCGGTGCCGGACGATCAAGGCCGGCGGATCCTTGCCGCTGGTGGTCTATGGCTGGTTCAAATGCCGCGTTACCGATGACGGTTCCGGTTGGATGCTGGAGAAGACGACCGGCTCGCAGCGCACCAAGGGCCGGTTTTTCACCGACAGCGACACGCGGCTGACCTATCTCGGCTCGTTCCATGTCAATGACGATCCGCCAAAACCCTATGGCAGCGGCCCGGAAAGCGACCAGGCCGGCTATGCGTTCCGCACGGGCGAAGAAGAGTGGCGCATCGAGTTTCCCGCGCCCTTTTATGAGTCGAAACTCGATATTCTCGAGATCAGGCGCTGACGGCGTACTGACGGTTGAAATTCGCCGCCGCGAATTGCACATTGATTTTCCTGCGGCTTTGTCATCAAGGCTTAACCGAAGTTCGGCACAGTAGCCGGGCCGAGGGCAAGAAACGCGCGTTTCGGGGTCGGTTAAAAACAGTATGCGAATGGAGATGCACGGCTTCGACGACGGCCAGATCGAGGGAGCGCCCCGCCGGCCCAAACGGCCGCGCGCGCGCCGTCTCTCCGAACTGTTCGCCCAGTTGTCGCACGACGCCAAAGGTCCGGTTTCCATAGCGACGATCCGCGACGCGCTCGGCAACCGCAGCTTCGCTCCTCTGTTGGTGATTTTCGCCGTCTTCAACATGATTCCGATGCCGCCCGGCGCCTCCGCCATACTTGGATTGCCGCTGGTCATCGTCGCGGCGCAGATGGCCTATGGCAGCAAGCAGGCGTGGTTGCCGAGCCTGATCATGAACCGATCGCTCAGCGCACAACAATTCCGGTCGATCATGGACTGGATCATTCCCAAACTCATCCGGCTGGAACGGCTCATCCGCCCGCGCTACTGGCCGTTCTGGCGCAAACAGGGCGACCGGGTCATCGGCATAATCGCGCTGGTGCTCGCCATAGTCGTCATGCTGCCCATTCCGCTCGGCAACTGGCTTCCAGCCTTTTCGACGGCGCTGCTCGGCCTGGCGCTGTCGGAACGCGACGGCCTCCTGTTCGCCATCGGCGGCGCGATCGGCCTGGCGTCGATCGCGCTGATCGCGGCGGTGGTCGGCGCGGCCGGGTTTGCCACGCACGCGGTTTTCGGCTGGCTTTTCTAGGCTAACGGCCTGCCGGCTCCACTTTCCTTTTTGCGTCATGGCCATGCGTCGCATTTGAATGCGCGCGCGTCGTCCCATAACAAGCAGCCCGACAGCGCTTGCGGCAATGCTCGCGACACTTGAAACGCGCGAGCACCGCATGGCCGACCTGATCATTGTCTATTGGCGCGACATCCCCGCGCAGGTCATCGTCAGACGAGGCCGGACCAACGCCAAGCGCGAACTGCCGTTGCGCTTTACCGAGGCGATCGACATGGCGGCGATGCGCTCCGGCGCGGC